>JAPPBA010000152.1 GCA_026705295.1 Candidatus Palauibacter australiensis | reverse complement strand
GTCGTCCACAACCCGATGGGGCTCCTCGTCACCTACATGCGGGCCGACCGGGCGCTCGTGACGGGAGACGAGCGATGATCGCGCATCTCAAGGGGCGCGAGAAGGCGCTGGAGGCGTTCGGCTGGACGGGCCGCGAGGCCGAGTGGGTCGCGCTCGCCTGCCTCCACAGCGGCGTGTTCACCCGCGACCAACTCTCCGACTGGCTCGGCATCCACCGCCGCAGCGCCCGCCGGTTCATCCGGGACATGTCGGACCGGAGGCTGGCGTCCACGGACCGGCTTGCGGGCCGGAGGGTCTGCCGGATCTACGCGCGCGCCGTCTACCGGGCGCTCGGGGCCGAGGATATCCGCCATCGCCGGATCGCCTCCGTCCCGGTGCTCCTACGACGCCTGCTCTCGCTGGACTACGTGATGGGTCACACCGGCCAGGCGTGGCTCCCGACCGAGCCCGAGAAGGTCGGCGCGTTCGAGGCGCTCGGCATCGAACGCGCGCTGCTGCCCGTGCGCGTGTACCGGGGCGGCGGCGGCAATACGCGCCGCTACTTCCCCCTCAAGCTGCCCGTCGCGCTCGACACCAAGGGCGCGGTGTTCGTCTACGCCGATCCCGGCCACGAGACAGCGACGGGGCTCCAATACTGGGGCCGCACCCACCGGGAGCTCTGGGGCGCGCTCCGGGACCGGGGCCGCTCGGTCGAAGCCGTCGCGGTGGTCCTGGGCGACGGGGAGTTCGACCGGGCGGAGAGCGTTCTGGCCAACTGGACCTCCCCGGCCCGGTCCCCCAGCCGCTCGAAGGTGTCCGCGACCGGCCGCGAGATCCGCCGCGACATCGAGCGGATCGAACAGGGCATCCGCGGCCGGGACGAGAGCGTGATCGGGGAGCACGGCAGCCTCCGGGGCTGTCTGGTCCGGCTCGCGGAACTCCGGGCCGCGCTACCGACCGCGCCGTCGGAAGCGATGATCGACGGCTTCACGGTGTGGCGTTCGAGCCGCCTGTCGGGGGACGTGTTTTGAGCGCCGTAAGCGGACGGAGGTGGCAAGTCCTGCGTGTCCGGCTCACTTTGGGGGTCGCCGGACACGAGATCGCCGTTCGGCCGGACACGGCCCCGGCCGTCGATATCGCTGGCGCGCTTGCGGTTGGGCCACGGCCAGCGGAGCGCGGGTGCCGATCCGCGCTCCCTGGACGTGGCTGGGAGCGACCCCCCATCTCGGCAAACCTCGATTGGCGCCGGGGTGGATGGAGCCGGACAGCCCCATCCCCCCCGCCGCTGCGGGGTCGCTCCCAGCCAGCAGTCCTTCCAGGAAGGGTGTCCGGCCGATGAGAACGGGCACGCCCGCCATCATCGGGTCCGCCATCGGCGCGGTCGGCGCGCGGGCGCTCAAGGCGCCGTTCCCGCCGCCGGGCGCGAACCAGTATCTCGACCTGATCGCCTCGAACGATCCGGGCCTGCTCGCCGCGCTCCGGGTCTGGCACTACGCTTGGCCCGCCGTCCTGGTCGTGCTTGCGGGCTCGTTCGCGCTGTCGGTCTGGCGGGTCTGGCTCCAGCCGCTCTTCCGGCCCAAGCGGCGCGGCAGGCTGCCCGAGTGGCCCGCTTCGCCCGCCGACGAGGCGCCCTCGCTCGTGATCGGCGAGCTGCACCATCCGACCGTGCCGGAAGAGAGCGAGCAACCGTCGTGGCTCGTGATCCCGGAGAAGGGGCTCTACACCGGCACCCTCATCGTGGGTGCCGTCGGCACGGGCAAGACCAGCGGCTGCATGTATCCCTTCGCCCGCCAGATCCTCTCGTGGCGGGCCGACGATCCCGGCCGCCGCGCGGGCGCGCTCGTGCTGGAGGTCAAAGGCGACTTTTGCCATCAGGTGCGCGGCATCCTCGAGGACGCCGGCCGCGCGGACGACTACCTCGAAATCGGGCTCGGCGGGTCGATCCAGTGGAACCCGCTCGACGATCCGCTGCTCGACTCCTACTCGCTCGCCTACGGCGTCGCATCCCTCATCAACCAGCTCTTCGGCAAGAGCAGAGAACCGTTCTGGCAACAGGCGTACACGAACCTCGTCCGGTGGATCGTCGAGCTTCACCGGCTCCTGCCGGGAGGCTGGGTCACGCTCCGTGACATCTACCGCTGCACGGTGGACGCGGAGCTTCTGGCCCGGAAGATCCGCGAGGCCCGGGATCTGGCGGACCAGGTATCCCCGGTCGATGCCGTCATCCCCGACGACGCCATGATCGCCCACGCAGACGCGCTCAAGAAGTGGAACTGGGATCCGGTCGGCACCGACGGGGCGCGCTCGCGACTGGACGCCAAGCTGCGGGCAAAGCTGGCGAAGCTCGAAGTCACCTACGCGGTGGAGTCGGCCGGGGGCGGCGCGGGCGGCGAGTACCGGGAGCGGGTCGAGGCCATCGAGCGGTGGTACGACAAGGACTGGTCGGCGCTCGACGCCAAGCTCCGCACCTCGATCGTCGAGGGGATCAGCGTCTTCCTCTCGCTCTTCGACCAGCCGGACGTGGCGGGCGTGTTCTGCCCGCCGCCGCCGGAGGCACCCGAGACGGAGCCTGCGGGCGGCGGCGAGGCCGAAGGGAACGAGGGCGCGAAGCCGCCGCCCATGCCGGGCCTTCGCAGGAGGCTGCCCCCGCTCTCCGAGTTGATCGAGGGCGGCAAGGTGCTGGCGCTCAACATGCCCGCCGGGGCCAACCCGGCCTTGGCACGCGCCATCGGCGTCCTGCTCAAGAGTGCGTGGATGCAGGCGCTGCTCCGGAGGCCCGCCGAGGCCGCCCGCCGGCCGGACCGGTACATGCGGCCCGCCGTGTTCATCTGCGATGAGTATCAGGCCTTTGCCACCGTGGGCCAGGACGATCCGTCGGGCGACGAGAAGGCGTTCGCGCTCACGCGGCAGTGCCGCTGCATCCCCATCGTCGCCACGCAGTCGCTCTCCTCGCTCCGCTCCGTGCTGCCCTCCGGAGAGGCGTGGCGCACGCTCGTCCAGACGCTCCGGACACGGATCTTCCTGTCGCTTTCCGACGAGGCGTCGGCCAAGGCCGCGTCCGAGATGTGCGGGTCCGTCATGAAGACGCGGGCATCCTACACGTTCACCGAGACCACGGGCAGGCCCGAGTTCTCGCTCCTGTCCGGCCGCGCCGGTGGCGGGCGCGGCACCATCGGGGCGAGCAAGTCGTTCCGCCGGCAGAGCGAGCCGGTGTTCACGCCGCGCGAGTTCGGGCTGCTCGCCAACTACCAGGCGATATGCCTGCCCTATGACGGCGTAAAATCACTTCCGGCGACCCGCGTCTACCTGAAGCCCCACTACCTGCCGTGCGAGACGGGCTACTGGCGGCTCCGGGAGGAGGGCCGGATATGAAGCGCGCCAGCGGCGTCGGCCACCTCGCCCCGTTCCTTCCGGGGTTGGAGGGTCTGCTCGAAGACCCCGGGGTGTCCGAGATCATGATCAACGGTCCCGGCAACGTCTGGGTCGAGCGTGCCGGAAGGCTGGAGCCCCACGAGACGCCCGAACTCACCGCCGCCTGGCTCCACCGCGCGGCGATCCACATCGCCCGGCCGCTCGGGCTCGATCCCGCCGCGAGGCCCATCCTGGACGCTCGGCTGGAGGACGGATCGCGGGTCGCCATCTGCACTCCGCCCGCGAGTCCCGAGGTCGCCATCACAATACGCCGGTTCGGGGGCCGCGCGTTCTCGGCCGAGGATCTCGTTCGGATGGGGTCGCTGCCCGAAGAGGCGCTCCATGCCGCCCGGGCCACGCTTGCGGCCCGCACGAACATCCTCGTTTCCGGGGGCACCGGCTCGGGCAAGACCACCCTGCTGAACGCGCTGATCGAACTGCTGCCCGAAGACGAGCGGATCGTCGCCATCGAGGACACGCTCGAACTCAGGATCGACCGGGCCAACTGCCTCCGGTTCGAGGCCGGGTCCACGCTCTCGGAGACGCCGGTCGAGATCCGCGACCTGGTGCGCCACGCGCTCCGCCACCGGCCCGACCACATCGTCGTCGGCGAGGTCCGGGGTGGCGAGGCCGCCGACCTGCTCCAGGCCCTCAACACGGGCCATGGCGGATCGCTTACGACCATCCACGCCAACAACGCCCGCTCCGCGCTCTCGCGCCTCGCTAGTTGCGCGATGCAGGCGGGAGATGCGCTGCCCTGGGAGGTCACCTGCCGGGGCGTTGTGGACGGAATCGCGCTCGTGCTCCACGTAACCCGCCGCGACGGCCGCCGGTTCGTCGAGGAGGCGCTCGAAGTGCGCGGCTACGACGCGGCCACCGGCCGATGGAACACCGTGCCCGTCTGGGGCGAGGCACCGAAGCCCCGCAAGGAAGCACCAACCCACACACCAAGGAGGTGAACGCATGACATGCAACGACCAAACCATCCGGGTCGAGACGTTCGAGGACTTCGACCGCGAACTCGCCCGCGATGGCGGCGAGACGCTCGAAGTCGAGGCCGAACTGGCCGAGGAGTACGGCCTCTTCCCCGAGGATGTGGGGAGCGAGGACGAGATCGCCGCCGCCTGGGACGACCCGCACGGCGAGGAGGTGGACGCATGAACCACGACGAATACCACCGCAAGTTCGCCGACGCGATCATCGAGCAGATCCGGCAGGGCACCGCGCCGT
>JAPPBA010000151.1 GCA_026705295.1 Candidatus Palauibacter australiensis | reverse complement strand
CCCTGGGTGTTGGCGCCGGGAAACTCCTCGATGAAGGCGATGTAGCCTTCAGGAACTTTCCGGAACACCGCCGTGCATCGCAGGTCTACAACTGACCTCCCAGGCGATCTGGGTCGCCGACTGGGTGGTAGGGCGGGCGGAGCGCCGCGGCCCTGGCTCAGTCATGAGAATAGGTGTTGCGGGTGCGGCGGCAAAGCTGGGGAGGCGGTATCTTCCCGCGCGAACTTCCTGAGCAGAGGAGCGTAGCAGGGGCGTGATGAACGGCATCGAGCGCGAGAAGGTCGGTCCGCTGACGTTGCGTCTGTGGGGGCTGTTGACGGCCCTCGCCGTGTGGTCGCTCTACCTGCTGACGATCGCGCCGACGACCGGGTTCTGGGACACGTCGGAGTACGTGACGACGGCGCACATCCTCGGGTTGCCGCACCCGCCGGGGAATCCGGGCTTCGTCCTCGTGGGGCGCGTGTGGACCGTGCTCCTCGAGTTCACGGGGCTCCCCGTCGCGCTCCGCATCAACATCCTCAGTGCCACGCTCTCGGCCGGGGCGAGCTTTTTCTCCTTCCTCGCCGTGGCGCGCATGGTCGCGCACTTCCGCGAGAACCGGCACGAGATCCTCGTGGCCTCGATGGTCGCGGTGTGGATCGGGGCCACGGCCTTCACCGTGTGGACCCAGTCGAATCTGAACGAGAAGGTCTACACGCTGTCGCTCTTCGTCGTCTCGCTCGTGAGCTACCTGACGATGCTGTGGGTAGACGAGGCGGACTCGGCGCGCGGGAACCGGCTGCTCGTGCTCATCGCGCTCCTGCTCGGGCTGGGCTGGTCGAACCACACCATGTCGCTGCTGCCGGGCCCGGCGCTGGCGCTCTTCGTCCTCCTGCACCGCTGGCGCGCCGCGCTCAACCCCCGCGTCCTCGGGCTCGCCGTGGCGCTGTTCGCGGTCGGCTACTCCGTGCAGCTCCTCTTCGTCCCCATCCGGTCGGCGCAGAACCCGATCATCGACGAGGCGGACCCGGAGTGTCCCTCGCTCGTCTCGGCGGTCACCCCGAAGGTGATCGACGACCGCTTCGGGAACACCAAGTTCTCCGTCGCGTGCGAGCCGCTCGCGCTGTCGCTGATCCGCGACCAGTACGGCCCGGGGCCGATCACGCAGCGCCAGGCCCCGCTCTCCGCCCAGTACGCGAACTACTGGCAGTACTTCGACTGGCAGTGGGCCCGCTCGCTGCCGCCGGCCGGCCGGGTCGCCGCGAGCATGCTCTTCCTCTTCCTCGCCCTGGTCGGTCTCTGGACCCACTTCAAGAGCGACCGGAAGACCTTCGTCTACGCGGGCACGCTCTTCTTCACCGTCACGCTCCTGCTCGTCTTCTATCTCAACTTCAAGTACGGCTACTCGCTGTACCTGGAGGAGGTGCCGAACATCCTGCTGCACGAGGTCCGGGAGCGCGACTACTTCTACATCATCGGCTTCCAGTTATGGGGGATCTACGCCGGGCTGGGGCTCGTCGCGCTGTGGGGCAAGTGGACCGTCCCGACCGGGGGGAAGAGCGCGGTGCCCCCGGACCGGACGCGCCTGCCGCGGGAGCGCACGACCGGATTCAGCGCGCGGCACCGGAGGGCGGCGCCGATCCTCGCCGTCGCGTTCGTGCCCTTCTTCTTCAACTTCGCGCGCGCGGACCGGTCGGAGGACAGCGCGGCCCGCGACTGGGCGTACAACATCCTGCAGTCGGTCGAGCCGTACGCCGTGCTGTTCACGAACGGGGACAACGACACCTTCCCCCTCTGGTACCTGCAGGAGGTGGAGGGGATTCGGCGCGACGTGACTGTCATCGTCCACTCCTACCTCGGCACGAACTGGTATCCGAAGCAGTTGCGGTCGCTGACGACGCCCTGCGAGCCGGGGGTGTCGGCGGCGGATTCCCCGACCACCATCGTGTGCCAGCGTCCCTTCGATGCGGCGAACGCGGCGAGCCCCTACGCGGACGCGGCGGCGCCGGCTCCGACGCGCTCGATCATCGCCCTCAGCGACGCGCAGATCGACGGCCTCGCGCCGGGGATCGCGGTCGCCCGGGACACGGCGTTCAGCGTCTCGGACGCGGTGACGGCGGCCGTGCGCGGCGGGGACTCGATCCTGTACCCCGACATCCTCGTGTTCCACATCATGCAGCAATCGCTCGGGGACCGGCCGGTCTACTTCGCGGCCACCGCCCCGCCCGTGTACGGGAAGTGGGGGCTGCAGCCGCACCTCGTCCGGCACGGGCTCGCCTTCAAGCTCGTGAACGAGCCGCTGGCGGAGACGGGCGACCTCGTGGA
Organism: Candidatus Palauibacter australiensis; assembly: GCA_026705295.1. NCBI lineage: Bacteria > Pseudomonadati > Gemmatimonadota > Gemmatimonadia > Candidatus Palauibacterales > Candidatus Palauibacteraceae > Candidatus Palauibacter > Candidatus Palauibacter australiensis. Next base: position 176 of record JAPPBA010000151.1, on the reverse strand, counting down.
CCTGCGCGAGTACATGCCGAACACGATCTCGCCGACGTGGAACGACCGTGCCCGCACGGCGGAACTCCTGTGGGAGGTGTTCGAGGTCGAAGATGTGCTGGAATGGGAGGAGTGGCCCGAGCCGTCCACCCAGTCGAGCATCCCCGCCCAGTACTACCTGGCGTACTACCTGCAGG
>JAPPBA010000150.1 GCA_026705295.1 Candidatus Palauibacter australiensis | reverse complement strand
GACCTGGTTCCCGCACCTACTTCCGGGGCGCCTTCTTCTTACCGGCGACGGCGCGCCGCGGCCCCTTGCGGGTCCGGGCATTGGTGTGCGTGCGCTGGCCGCGCACGGGCAGATTCCGCCTGTGCCGCATCCCGCGATAGCATCCGATGTCCATCAGACGCTTCACGTTCATCGAGGTCTCGGTTCGTAGCGAACCCTCGACCTTGTAGTGGTTCTCGATGACCCGACGCAGCTTGTTGACGTCGTCGTCGGACAGCTGATAGACGCGAACATCCCCATCCACGCCCGTTTCGGCCAGGATGTTGCGCGCCGTCGAGTGGCCGATTCCGTAGATGTACGTGAGGCCTACCTCGATCCGCTTGTTCCGCGGGAGATCGACTCCGGCTATGCGTGCCATGTATCCCTGCCTATCCCTGCCGCTGCTTGTGCTTCGGATCTCGACTGCAGATCACCCGCACGACACCGCGCCTGCGGATGATCTTGCAATGCTCGCAAATTCGCCTGACACTCGAACGAACCTTCATGCTTCCGTCCCCTGGTGGCGGTTCGATGGCAACCCTTCAAAATACCAGCCCGAACCGATCCGAACAAACTCCGTCACTTGTAGCGGTACGTGATCCGCCCCCGCGTCAGATCGTAGGGCGACAACTCGACCGCGACCCGGTCTCCCGGCAGGATCCGTATGTAGTTCATTCGAATCTTGCCGGAGACGTGACAGACGATCTGATGCCCGTTCTCCAACTCCACGCGAAACATCGCGTTGGGAAGCGCCTCGGCGACCTCCCCCGTCATCTGGATCGGTTCTTCCTTCGCCAACTCAGGCCTCCCCTGCTGCTCGCGCCGGAGTCGCGACGCGCGTCAGCACACGCGGGCCCTCCGACGTCACCGCCACGGTGTGCTCGAAATGGGCCGAGAGGCGTCCGTCCCCCGTCACCACCGTCCATTCATCCTCAAGCGTCCGGATCTGCGGCCCGCCCGCGTTAACCATCGGCTCGATGGCGATGACGAGCCCCGCCTGCATCCGGAACCCACGGTTGCGCACTCCATAGTTCGGAACTTGCGGCTCCTCGTGGGGCGCCTCCCCGACGCCATGTCCCACAAGCTCCCGAATCACGCTGAAGCCCTCGGCTTCGACGTGCGTCTGTATCGCCCAGCCCAGGTCGCCGAGTTGGGCCCCGGGGCGCGCCGCCTCGATGCCCACATCGAGCGCCGTTCGGGTCACGCCCAGGAGACGCGCCGTCGCCGGGGTCACCTCGCCCACCGGGATCGTCACGGCCGCGTCCGCGAACAGACCGTCGAGCTTGACGCCGACGTCGACGCTCACGATGTCGCCCGACTTCAATTCACGACCGAACGACGGAATGCCATGTACGACCTCTTCGTTGATGCTCGTGCACAGCGTGGCCGGAAACCCGTACAGCCCCTTGAACGCGGGCGTCGCGCCGGGGTTGTCGCGGATCATCGCCTCCGCCAGCTCGTCCAGCTCCCCGGTGCTCCGTCCGGGGATGGCCCGCTCCGCCACCATCTCGAGGACTTCCGCCACGATCGTCCCCGCCGCCGCGATGGCCTCGATCTGGGCGGACGACTTCAGCCGGATCAACCGGCCATCTCCGCCACGCGCAACGTCTCGAAGAGACGATCCCGCACGGCCTCCAGCGTTCCCGTCCCGTCAACCGCGGTCAATCCCGTCTCGGACCGGGCGTAGTAAGCGAGCAGAGGTTCCGTCTGGGCCCGGTAAACCGCGAGCCGATTGCGAACGGTCTCGGCGCGGTCGTCCGAGCGCTGCACGAGGACATCCTCGCAGTCCGGGCAGGCGGCAGTCTTTCCCGCGGCCCGCACATGGGTCACGAGGCCGCACGTTCCGCACACCCGCCGGCCGGAAATGCGGTCGACGAGTTCTCTTTCCGGCGCCTCGAGCGAAAGCACCGCGTCCAGGCCGATGCCCCGGGCGGCCAACAGTTCGCCGAGCCCGTCGGCCTGAGGCACCGTCCGCGGGAATCCGTCGAGCACGAATCCTCCGCTCGCCTCCGAACCGTCGAACGCCTCGGCGACGAGCCCCAGGACGACCTCATCCGGCACGAGTTCGCCCGCTTCGTAGTAGGCGCGAACCCTCTCGCCGAGCGGGGTTCCGGCCTCGAGCGCAGCGCGGATCATGTCGCCGGTCGAAAGGCGCGGAACGCCGAAGCGTTCGGCCAGAAACTCGCCCTGCGTGCCCTTTCCGACCCCCGGAGGACCCATGATGATCAGCCGCACGCCCATCACATGAAGCGCTGTCTGCCGCGATACTTGACGCGACCCTTCTTCATGAATCCCTCGTACTGGCGCAGCAGGAGATGCTGCTGCAGTTGCTGCATCGTATCGAGCGCGACGCCCACCACGATGAGCAGGGAAGTGCCGCCGAAGAAGAAGGTCTGAAGGTCGAAGATCGAGAAGATCAGGTAGGGCAGAACGGCGATCAGCGCGAGGTAGACCGCGCCGGGCAGCGTGATCCGTGTGAGCACGTGGTCGATATAGTCCGCCGTCTTCGCGCCGGGCTTCACGCCCGGAATGAACCCGCCCTGGCGCTTCAGATTCTCCGCCAGGTCCGTCGGGTTGAAGATGATGGATGTGTAGAAGTAGGTGAAGTAGACGATGAGCACGGTGTACAGCACGTAGTACCACGCCGTCCCCACCTGGAGCGCCTGGCTCATCTCGTAGATGAAACGCCGGGCGCCGGAGCTGCCCGGTCCGGGATTGCCCATGAACGCGGCCAGGGTCCCCGGGATGATGATGATCGACTGCGCAAAGATGATCGGCATTACGCCGGCGGAGTTGATCCGCAGGGGGATGAACGACCGCTGCCCTTCCCGAATTCGGCCCCTGCCGACGACCTTTCGCGGGATCTGCACCGGAATCTTGCGCTGCGCCATCGTCAGGGCGACGACCGCCGCCATGATGGCCACGAGAGTCGCCGCGAGGGCGGCGAGCTTGATGAGCGAGATGCCGCCGGCCTGGTAGAGTTCGAAGGTGTTGAGCACCGCGCCGGGGAAGCCCTGCAGAATGGAGAAGAAGATCAGCAGGGACATCCCGTTGCCGACGCCGCGCTCGGTGATCTGCTCGCCGAGCCACATGACGAACACGCCCCCGGTCGTGAGCATGAGCACGGTGAGAAGGCGAAAATCGAGACCGGGATCGAGGACCGCCCCCGGCTGGCCCTCGAGGAAGAGCGCGTAGGTGTAGGACTGCCCGATGCACAGCACCACGGTGGTATACCGCGTCCACTGCGTGAGCTTGCGGCGGCCTTCCTCCCCCTCCTTCTGCAGCTTCTCGATCGCCGGCATGACGGCGGCGAGGAGCTGGAAGAGGATGCTCGCCGAGATGTAGGGCATGATGCCGAGCGCAAAGACGGTCGCCCGCTGCAGGCCGCCCCCTACGAAGAGGTCGTAGATGCCGAAGATCGTGCCCTGGAACTGACCGGCGAGGGCCTGCAGGGCCACGACGTTGACACCCGGCGTCGTGATGTGGGAGCCGAGACGGTACAGGGCGAGACAGAGCAGGGTGAAGAGAATCTTCGCCTTCAGCTCCGGCACCTTGAAGATGTTCGCCGCGGCAGCCGCCGCGTTCTGGCCGTTCGCCATCCCTTACTCGATCACCTGGGCGGTGCCGCCGGCCGCCTCGATCTTTTCGCGGGCGGAGGCACTGAACGCATGCGCGCGCACGTCGACTGCCCGCCCGACATCCCCGCGCCCGAGGATCTTCACGGGACGATCCGTCCCGCGGATGACGCCGCTCGCGCGCAACGCCTGAGGATCGATCCCGCTGCCCTCCACACGGTCCAGTTCCGAGAGATTGACGATGTGCCACTCGGTCCGCCGGTGCGGCTTGAACCCCCGCTTTGGCGTACGCCGGTAGAGAGGCATCTGGCCACCCTCGAACCACGCCGGAATCGATGCACCGCTCCGCGACTTCTGGCCCTTGTGGCCGCGTCCCGACGTCTTGCCCAGGCCGGATCCGTGACCGCGGCCGCGACGTTTTGCGGAGGACCTCGAACCCCGGGGCGGAGAGAGATTATCGAGCCCGATCCGCTCGCGTTCAGCCATCTTGTCCGACCTCCTCGACTTCCACGAGATGTGCCACTGCGTGGATCATCCCGCGTATTGCGCGGTTGTCCGGCTGCACCACCTGATCCTGGTGGTGCCTGAGACCGAGGGCGCGCAGCGTGTCGCGCTGCTTGCGCTGCGCGCCGAGACCGCTCTTTACCTGACGAATCTTCAGCTGCTCACCCACGCATGGCCTCCCGGATCGTGGCGACATCCACTCCGCGTTCAGCCGCGACCTGCTCGGGCGTGACCAGGTCCTGCAGGCCGCTCATCGTCGCACGAACGATGTTGAGCGGATTGTTCGTGCCGAGGCTCTTCGTGAGGATGTCCTGCACGCCGGCGCACTCGAGAACTGCCCGCACGGGGCCGCCGGCGATGACGCCGGTTCCCGGACCGGCGGGCTTGAGCAGCACCTTGCCCGCGCCGTGACGCCCGAGGATTTCGTGGGGGATGGTCCCGTTCACGATCGGCACCACGACCATGGCCTGACGCGCCTGCTCGAATCCCTTGCGGATCGCCTCTGCGACTTCGTTCGCCTTGCCGAGGGCCATACCGACGCGGCCCTGCCCGTCACCGACCGCCACGAGCGCGGTGAACGAAAAGCGACGGCCGCCCTTTACGACCTTCGAGACGCGATTGATGAAGATGACGTTCTCCTTGAAGTTGTCACCGTCGTCGCGTCGTTTTCCCCCTCTTGCCATGAAGCCCTCTCGTTAAAAGCGGAGACCGCCGTCGCGGGCGCCTTCGGCAAACGCCCGAACGCGGCCGTGATAGGGATACCCGCCACGGTCGAAGACGATCTCACCCACATCGGCCACGACCGCCCTCTCGGCAAGCATCCGGCCCGCAAGATACGCGTCGGCGACCTTGCCGGAGCGCTCCCCCGCGTCGCCGTCCGCGCCGGCCAGTGTCGAAACGCCGAGCAGCGTCACGCCGCGGTCGTCGTCCACCAGTTGGCCCTCCAGATGCCGCAGGCTCCGGAACACGACGAGGCGCGGCCGTCCGGCCGTCCCCCGGATCTTCTTCTTGATCCGAGCGTGTCGACGTGTCCGCAGCCGACGCCTCTGTTTCGTTCGACCCCTGATGTCCATCGTCTTCCCTTTATCTGTTCGCCGGTCAGGCTGTGGCCGTCGCCTTGCCGGCCTTGCGGCGCACATACTCACCCACGTAGCGGATGCCCTTCCCCTTGTACGGTTCGGGTGGGCGGATCGCGCGGATCTCCGCCGCCATCTGCCCGACCTTCTCCTTGTCGTTTCCCGCCACCTTGACCAGCGTCGGCGACTCGACGCTCAACGCAATGCCCTCGGGCGGTTCGACGGTGACCGTATGGCTGTATCCGACGCTGAACACGACACCGCCGCCCTTCTGTTCCGCCCGGTATCCAACGCCGTGGATCTCAAGGCGCTTCTCGTACCCCTGCGACACGCCCGTGACCATGTTGGCGATCAGGGATCGCGTGAGCCCGTGAAGAGCCCGGTGCCGCGCCTCATCGGAGGCACGCTTCACGGACACCGCGCCGTCGGACTGCGTGATCTCCATGTCAGGGTCGAACGACCGCTCGAGCGCACCCCGAGGGCCCTCCACCTTCACATGCGCACCATCGATCGTCACCTCGACGCCGTCCGGCACGGGGATGGGCAGTTTTCCGATTCTCGACACGCTATCTGCTCCCTCGCGGGGGCGGCCGGCGGCACCGACGCCCGGCAGCTCCGCTAGTAAATTCTCGCGATGATCTCACCGCCGACGTGCTGCCGGCGGGCGTCGCGATCCGTCATTAATCCGTTCGATGTCGACATGATCGCGATCCCCATCCCGGCCCGGACCTTGGGGATCGAGTTCGCGTCCACGTATTTTCTGAGGCCGGGCTTCGAGACGCGTTCGAGGAGCCGGATCACAGGCCGGTCGTCCGACGTGTACTTGAGATACACGCGCAGGCGTCCGTGCCGATTGTCGTCCAGCACCTTGTAGCCGCGCACGAAATGGTTCTCCGCCAGGATCCTGGCGATCTCGATCTTGATCTTCGAGAGCGGGATGTCGACGCGGCGGTGTCCGGCCCGGCCGGCATTGCGGATGCGCGTCAGCATGTCCGCGATCGGATCGGTCATGCTCATGTCACCAACTCGCTTTCCGGACGCCGGGGATCTCTCCGCGGAGCGCCTGCTCCCGGAAGCAGATCCGGCACAGACCGAATTTCCTCATGTAGGCGCGGGGCCGACCGCAGCGATTGCAGCGTCTCACCTTGCGCGAACTGAACTTCGGCTTTCGGTTCGCCTTCTCGACTAGTGCCGTCTTTGCCATGCAGCCCTTTCCCGCTAGATGACGACCGGAACCTCGTCGCGAAACGGCATCCCCATCTCGCGAAGGAGGACGAGCGCTTCGTCGTCCCGGTTGGTCGTCGTGACAAACGTGATGTTGAGACCGTGGATCTTGACGATCTCGTCGTAATCGACTTCGGCGAAGACCATCTGCTCCCGGATCCCCACCGTATAGTTGCCCCGCCCATCGAATGCCCGGCTCCGGAACCCCCTGAAGTCCCTGATACGGGGCACGGCCGTACTGATGAACCGGTCGAGAAACTCGTACATGCGGGCATTGCGAAGCGTCACCATCGTCCCGATCGGCATGCCTTCGCGCAGACCGAAATTCGAGATCGAGTTCCGCGCCCGCGTTACAACGGGTCGCTGGCCGCTGATCACGGCGATCTCGTTCGAGGCGGATTCGATCAGCCGGGGGTTGTCCTTTCCGTCGCCGAGCCCGGCGTTGATCACGATCTTTTCGAGCTTGGGGATCTGGTGCGGGTTCTCAAAGCCGAAGGTATCGGCAAGCTTCGCCCTAACCGTGTCCTCGTAGTGTTTCCGCAGCCGCGGCTTTCCGTTTTCTGAACTCATCTTTCCCTGCCGTCCCTAGCCCGCCGTCGGGATGGGGTAGTCACAGCGTTTGCAGATCCGCTCGATCGTGCCGTCCGCGTCACGCCGGCGGCGCACCCGCGAGGGCTCGTCGCACTGGGGACACACGAGCATCACGTTCGAAGCACTGATCGGCTCTTCGTAGGTGACGATGCCGCCTTCGGTGACCCCGCCCCTCGCGTTAGCCACGGGACGCTTGTGATGCTTGCGCATATTCACGTCCTGCACCACGACGAGCCCCCGCGCCGGGATCGTGCGCAGCACCTGGCCCTGGGCGCCGACATAGTTGCCCGCGATCACCCGAACCGTATCTCCGGCTCTCATGTTCAGTTTCTTCCGTGTCATCTTCGGTTCAGATCCTCTGCGGCGCTCAGATCACTTCGGGAGCGAGCGACACGATCTTCATGAACTTCTTCTCGCGGAGCTCACGCGCTACCGGCCCGAAGATACGTGTCGCGGTCGGCTCTCCCGCGTCGTTGATGATCACCGCCGCGTTCTCATCAAAACGGATGTAGCTGCCGTCGCGCCGTCGGCTCTCCTTCGCCGTGCGCACCACGACCGCCCGAACCACCTCGCCCTTCTTCACGTTCCCGTGCGGGGTTGCGTCCTTGACCGTCGCGACGATCACGTCGCCCACGCGGGCGTAGCGGCGGCGCGACCCGCCGAGGACTCGTATGCAGAGAGCCCGGCGGGCACCGGAATTGTCCGCGATGCGGACTATCGATTCCTGCTGAATCATCTCGTCGTGCCCCCGTTACTCCGAACGCTGGACCAGCTCGAGCACGCGCCAGCGCTTGAGCCTGGAGAGCGGACGGGTCTCCTCGATCCGGACCACGTCACCCACCCGGTACTCGTTCTCTTCGTCGTGTGCCTGGTACCTCTTGCCGCGGCTCACCTGCTTGCCATAGAGCGGGTGCGCGAGGCGCCGCTCGACGGACACCACGACGGTCTTCTCCATGCGGTCGCTCACGACCGTTCCGAGCCGCACCTTGCGCCGGCCCTTCGTCGCCGATTGATCAGCCAACCTGGTTCTCCTCGCTACGCGCTCGTTCGACCTGCACCGTCTTCAATCGCGCGATCTCGCGACGCAACGTCTTCAGGAGCGATGGGTTCTCGAGTTCCTCGAACGCGGCCCGGTAGCGAAGGCGAGCGATTTCGTCCTTCGCGCGGGTGAGTTCCTCGGCGAGTTCTTCGTCGGTGAATTCGCGAATCTCCATCGCGTCGAGCGACACCTAGTCCTCCCGCTCCAGAAAGCGTGTCTTGACCGGAAGCTTCGCCGAGGCCAACTGCATCGCCCGCCGCGCGAGTTCGATGTCGACACCCTCGAGTTCGAACATCACCCGGCCCGGCTTCACCGGCGCGACCCAGTACTCGGGATTCCCCTTGCCCTTCCCCATCCGGGTCTCCGCGGGCTTCTGCGTGAGCGGCTTATCCGGAAAGATGCGGATCCAGACCTTTCCACCACGTTTGATGTGCCGCGTCATGGCGACCCGGGCGGCTTCGATCTGACGGTTCGAGATCCAGCCCGGTTCCACGGCCTGAAGCGCGTAGTCGCCGAACGAGACCTTGTTTCCGCGATGCGCGGCGCCGCGCATGCGTCCCTTCTGCTGTTTCCTGTACTTGATCCGCTTCGGTTGCAGCATGTGTCTCTATCCTCGCCCGCGGCCCGCGCGGCGGCGCCCGCCGGCCGTGTACGTCTGACCGCGGCGATCCTCCACAATCTCGCCGTGGAAGATCCATACCTTCACGCCGATCGTGCCGAACGTCGTACGGGCCTGCCGTTCCGCGTAATCGATGTCCGCACGCAATGTGTGTAGCGGCACGCGTCCCTCGTGATAGCCCTCCGAGCGCGCAATCTCGGCCCCGCCGAGGCGACCGCCGCACTGAATTCGGATGCCGCCGGCGCCCGCCCGCATCGCCGCCTGCACGGCCCGCTTCATCGCGCGCCGGAAGCTGATCCGCTGCGTCAGCTGATGGGCCACGTTGTCCGCCACGAGCTGAGCCTGGGTCTCCGGGCGTCGAATCTCCTCGACGTTGACGGAAACCTCCGCCTCCGTCAGCAGGGCAAGTTCGTCACGCAGCTTGTCGACCTCGGCCCCGCGCTTGCCGATGACGACGCCGGGACGACCCGTGTGGATCGTGACGACGATCTTGGACGGCTTGCGCTCGATCTCCACCTGCGCGATGGCCGCGTGCCCCAGCCGCGCGTGCAGGTACTTCCGCAGCTTCTCGTCTTCCGCGAGGAGCTTCGGGAACTCCTTGCCCTGCGCATACCAGCGCGACCGCCACGGCTTGACCGCGCCGAGCCTGAATCCGTACGGGTGTGTCTTCTGGCCCATTAGTCTCTCGTGTCCACGACGACCGTCACATGGCTGCTCCGCTTGAGCCGGGGGGTCGCTCGTCCGTAGGCGCGTGCTCGCCAGCGCCGAAGCGTCCTGCCTTCGTCCACGTACGCCTCGCGCACATAGAGTTCGTCCACGTCCAGCGTTTCGCCGCCCTCGTCCGCCCTGTAGACGGCATTGGCGACAGCCGAACGGAGCACCTTTCCGATCGAGCGCGCCGCCTTCTTCTTCGAGAATTGCAGGATGGCGTAGGCCTCGTTGACATCTCGCCCGCGGATCTGGTCGATGACCAGACGCATCTTCCGGGCGGACATGCCGAGATTCCTCGCCCTGGCTATCGCCTGCATCAGACTCTGCCCCTCCGGTCTCGCGCGGAACCGGCGTGCCCGCGGAAGGTCCGCGTCGTCGCGAACTCTCCGAGCTTGTGCCCCACCATGTTCTCCGTCACGTAGACCGGTATGAACTTGTTGCCGTTGTGCACCGCGAGCGTGTGTCCGACGAAATCCGGGCTGATGGTCGAAGCCCTCGCCCACGTCTTGATGACCGACTTGTCTCCGGAGTCGTTCATCCGCTGCACCTTCATCAGCAGCTTCTCGTCGATGTACGGTCCCTTCCGCACGCTTCTCGGCATCGGATCCCTCGCTCCTACTTCGTGGCCTTGCCGCGCTTGCGGCCGCGCACGATCAGCTTGTCGCTCGGCTTGTGCTTCTTCCTCGTCTTGCGACCCTCCGGCTTGCCCCACGGCGAGACGGGCGGACGGCCGCCGGAACTGCGCCCCTCCCCGCCTCCGAGCGGATGATCCACGGGATTCATCGCCACGCCACGCACCTTGGGCCGCCGGCCCTTCCACCTCGAACGGCCCGCCTTGCCGGATCGAATGAGTTCGTGGTCGACGTTGCCGACCTGCCCGACCGTGGCCCGGCACGATTCCGGCACCATCCGCATCTCGGTGCTGGGGAGCCGCAACGTGACCGTTCCCCGCTCTTTCGCGACGACCTGGACGGACGCGCCGGCGGAGCGGGCGAGCTGCGCGCCCTTGCCGGGCACGAGTTCCACGCCGTGTACGACCGTCCCGAGCGGGACCTCGCGCAGTGGCAGGCAGTTCCCGACGTTCGGGTCGATCCCCGAGCCGGAGAGAATGGTGTCACCGACACCGAGACCTCGCGGGTGGAGGATGTAGCGCTTTTCCCCATCCGCGTAGTGGATGAGCGCGATGCGGGCCGAGCGATTCGGGTCGTATTCGATCTCCGCGATGACGCCGGGCACGCCGTCCTTCCTGCGCTTGAAGTCGATGCGCCGGTAACGTCGCTTGTGGCCGCCGCCTCGCCTCCGGCTCGTGATATGTCCGTGATGGTTGCGGCCGGACTTCCTGGGCAGACCCTCGGTCAGCGACTTCTCCGGCTCGCTGCGGGTGATTTCCTCGAACGTCGATACGCTGCGGTATCGAGAGGCCGCCGTGACCGGCTTGAACTTGCGAATCGGCATCGATCAGGCTCCCTCCAACACATCGACGGGACCATCCGCGACTTCGATGATGGCCTTCTTCCAATGCGGTCGACGACCCATCGTGCGCCCCATGCGCTTCTTCTTCCCCCGCACGTTCATCGTGCGCACGGAGGTGACTCGCCTTCCCTCGAAGATCGCCTCGAAAGCGCGGCGGATCTCGATCTTGTTTGCATCCGGCGCCACCTCAAAGGTGTACTTGGGACGCGGTTCCACCTCGCCGCGGTCGATCCGTGCCTGGAGACGCCGTCCCACGCCGTCGGTCCCCTCGGACTGAAGGCTCGTGGACGTCTTCTCCGTGAAGAGCGGACGCAGGATGATCTCGTTCGGCGAGCGCGTCATGCGTCACCTGCCCCGGCGGAATCCCCCTCCGCATCGAAGACGGACGACTCGACGAGTACCAGGTCGGACCAAAGGATGTCGTACGCGGACGCCTCTCCCCATGGGAGCACCCGCACCCCGGGCAGGTTTCTCGCCGACAGATGGACATCGGGCTTGTGGCCCGTCGTCAGGAGAAGGACGTTCTCCGATCTGCGGCCGATGCTGGCCAGCAGAGCGGCGACATGCCGAGTCTTCGGCGGATCGAATTCCAGAGGTTCGACGAGCGCGAGATCGCCGTTCATGGCTCTCGTGTTGAGCGCGGAACGGATGGCCAGACGACGGATCCGCTTCGGCACGCGCACCCGATAGGAGCGCGGCTGCGGGCCGAAGACGACCGAGCCGCCGCGCCACAGCGCCGAACGGATCGAGCCGGCCCGCGCGCGGCCCGTCCCCTTCTGCCGCCAAGGCTTCCGCGATCCTCCGCGAACGGTCGAGCGGGTCTTGGTCGACGCGGTCCCCTGTCGCCGGTTCGCCAGCACGGCGGTGACGACCTGATGGAGCACGTCTTCGTTGACCATTCCGTCGAACGGCGTCTCGGGCAGGGCCCGCTCGGCTCCCGCCGTGCCGTCGGAACCGTACGTCGCGACCTTCATCGGCCCGGCCTCACCATGACGAGGTTGTTTCGCGCGCCCGGGATGGAACCCTGAACGATCAGGAGGTTCTTCTCCGCGTCGACACGAATGATCTTCCGGCTCATCGCCATGCGCTGCGTCCCCCCCATACGGCCGGCCATCTTCCGCCCCTTGATCACCCGGGACGGGTCCGTACCGGCCCCAATCGACCCGGGAGCTCTGAGAATGGACGTTCCGCCGTGGGAGCCGCGACCACCGCCGAAGCCGTGCCGCTTCACGACGCCCTGGAACCCGCGACCCTTGGTCGTTCCCGTCACGTTCACCCGCGATCCGACATCGAACATGCCGACCGTGAGTTCCTGGCCCAGCTCGAGCTTCTCGCCCTCGAAGTCGAACTCCGCGAGGACGCGCGGTACGTAGTCGAGGCCGGCGCGCGCGGCGTGGCCCGCGGCCGGCTTGCGCGCGCGCCCCTCTTTCACGCGGTCGAAGCCCAGCTGCACGGCATCGTAGCCGTCGCGCTCAGTGGTCTTGATCTGGACGACCGGACAGGGTCCGACCTCCAGCACGGTGACGCCGACGGCCTTCCCGTCGTCGTCAAAGATCTGCGTCATGCCGATTTTACGGCCGATCAACCCGGGCATCTCGCTACTCGACTTTGATTTCCACATCGACGCCGGCCGCGAGGTCCAGCTTCGTCAGCGCGTCGATCGTCTGCGGACGGGAGTCGTGGATATCGATGAGCCGCTTGTGCGTCTTCAGTTCGAACTGTTCCCGCGACTTCTTGTCCACGTGAGGACTTCGCAGGACCGTGAACAACTGCCGGCGCGTCGGAAGCGGGATCGGCCCGCTGACCGACGCACCGGTCTTCTGTGCGGTCCGTACGATGTCCGCCGCCGTCTGGTCGATCACAGCTGGATCGAAGGCCTTCAGCCGAATCCGAATTTTCTGCGCCATATCCGTGCGCCGTCTCGTTTTCCGGGGCTGTCCGCTAGTCGTGGATGGCGGTGACGACGCCGGCGCCCACCGTCCGGCCTCCCTCGCGG
>JAPPBA010000149.1 GCA_026705295.1 Candidatus Palauibacter australiensis | reverse complement strand
CTCCCCCATGGAGTCCTTCTCTATACGATGGTCCATGCTAGAACTCGATGAGGTCGCCGACGCGGATTCCGTTGGCCTCGAACCATCCCTGGTTCATCTCCAGCGCATACATGGCGGGCGCGGCCGAGTCGTGGGTCTCGGTCGTCTGCGGCTCCATCTGCTGGATGTCGACGATGCGGCCTTCGCGATCGATGTAGGCGATGTCGAGGGGTATGAGCGTGTTCTTCATCCAGAACCCCAGCGTGCGCTGCTCGGGATAGACGAACAGCATCCCCTGGTTCTCCTCCAGCGACTCCCGGTACATCAGTCCGCGCTGGCGCTCGTCGGCGTCGTCGGCGATCTCGACCCGGATCTCGATCCCGCCCACCCGGAGCGGAACCAGCTCCAGGGCCTGGGCGACGGCGCCCTCTCCCGTTTCGACACCCTGCCCGCCGTTTGCCGCGGCGTCGGTGTCGCGAACGCCCGCGTCCGCCGAACCGCACGCCGCCAGGACGGTCACAAGGACGGCCGGCAGGACGGTCGCCAGGACGGCCACAAGGGCCGCCGGCAGCCCGAATCCGGGCACTCTCCATCGTTTTCTCAGCATGTCAGATCATCGCCATCCGGGTCGACTCCGTTGCGGCTTCCCCTCCCGGAAAGAAAACTAGCAGGCGAGGTTGGGGTATGGAACGTGGGGTATGGAACGAGGTGGCGGGGTCGACGGGACGGGACCATGGGAAGGGGGAGCGGCATGATTCTTCCGGATGTCAGAGCTTCCTTCGGACGGGACGACGCGGCCCGACTCGTCTACCTGCTCACCCGCGAGGGCGAGGACCGGATCCGCCTCGAGACGCTGGTCTCGGAGCGGGGGATCGACGCACTGCTCGATCACCCGAAGGCACCCGGCGCGCTCGCCGCCGAACCGGGGATTTCGGCGCTTCCGCTGGCGCTCTTCTCCTACGTGGCGCTGCGTCACAGCCTGCTCGAGGGCGGCGTCGAGTCCCGGCTCATGGCCGACTACGTGACCTCGATCTTTCTCCGCTTCGCGAGGGAGGCCCGGGCTCACCGGATCGCTGAGTACGACGACTGCGAGTACCGCTATCTCGTCGACCTGATGGCCGAGATCGCCGAATCGGACGGCCGCCGCGGCTTTCTGCTCAGCGCGCATCTCGGCAACTTCTCGCTCTGGCTGTCGGGCCTGTTCCCGGACTGGATCTGCACGCGGGAGCGCCGGAGAGCGGGACCCGACCTCGGCTACTACGAAGCCATGGGCCAGACCGGCTTCTCGCTGGCCGCCGACGCCCCCTTCGCGCGCCGCCAGCAACTCGACGGCTGCTATCGCGACGCCGCGAAGGCCTTCACGGCCCTCCGCGTCGCGCTCAACCGCTTTTCGGACCGATACCTCACGCCCCGGCCGGCCTCCCCGGTCGATCGCCTGTTGAGGCAGGTCGTGGACGATTTCGAGGCGCGCTGGTTGCAGGCGTGACGAGGGCGCTTATCTTCTCAGCGCGTTGAGAACACGACCACCAGCACCATGACTACGGACACCCTCACCCCCCGACCGCCTCTCGGCTGCGCCGCCGTGATGCTCGGCCTCTTTCGGGCCGCGCTGCAGGAGCATCATCTGCCCGTCACTCATCAGCGGGAAGCGATCTCGCGAGTCCTGTTCGAGTCGGGGCGGCGCCTGTCGGCGGACGAGATCGTGGAGCGCCTGCGGGACGACGGCGAGCGTGCGGGGAAAGCGACGGTCTACCGGACCCTGAGCCTCCTGGTTCGCGTCGGCCTCGCGACGGAGCACGACTTCGACGAGGGGTTCAAGCGATACGAGGCGCAGGTGGGCCCGGCGCAGCAGGACCACCTGATCTGCACGGCGTGCGGAGACGTGGTCCAGTTCCAGCGCGATGAACTCAACCGCCTCCAGACGGAGGTCGCCAGGCAGTCGGGTTTCCAGGTACTGAGACGTCAACTCAAGCTGTACGGGCTCTGTGCCCGCTGCCACGCCGAATCCGGCCAGGCGATTCGCCAGGTCAGCTAGTTCGGCACAGAACACCAGGAGGTTCCGCTGAGTTCCGCCCATACGAGACTTCTGAACCTGCTCGCCGAGCGCTCGTTCCGGCTCGGGGATTTCGTGCTCGCCTCCGGCGCCCGGAGCGATTATTACATCGACTGCCGGACCTCGACCATGCATGCGCAGGGCCAGGTGCTGATGGGCGAGGTCGGTCTCGCGGCCATCCGGGACGCCGGACTGCGGCCGGATGCGGTCGGCGGCCTCACGATGGGCGCGGATCCGCTGGCCTACGCCATCGCCGCCGCCAGTTGGCGCGCGGGGGATCCGATCCACGCGTTCTCGGTTCGCAAGCGCGCCAAGCGGCACGGCAAGGGCCAGTTGATCGAGGGCTGCTTCGAGCCCGGCGCGCGGGTCGTCGTCGTGGAGGACGTGATCACGACCGGCGGCTCCGCCTTCCAGGCGGTCGAGGCGGTGAATCGCGCGCGCGGCGAGGTACTCGGGGTGCTTGGCCTCGTGGACCGCGAGGAGGGGGGGAAAGCCACGCTGGAGGGGGCGGGTCTGCGGACCATGGTCCTCTATACGGCGAGCGACCTGAGGGCGGCCGTGGCCGCGGGGGCGACCTGAGGGCGGCCGTGGCCGCCAAGACCGCCAAGGAGAGAGAGAACGTGTCCGACAAGGATCTTTTGACATTCACCGACGCCGCGAGCGAGCGGATCCGATCGTTCATCAGCGAGGACCCCGCGGAAGGCCTCGCGGTACGCGTCAGCGTTCAGAACGCGAGCCCCATCGCGCCGGAGTACGAGATGGCGCTCATCGAACCCTTCGAGCGGGAAGCCGAGGACCAGTCGTTCGACGTCCCCGGCTTCGAGGTCGTCGTCGATTCGAAGAGCGCGGACATCCTCGCCGGAACCCGCATCGACTGGGTGGAGTCGCTCCAGGGCTCGGGCTTTCATTTCAACAACCCCAACATCCAGCCGCTCGGCTCCGCGCCGCTGGACGGGCCCCTCGTCGACCGCGTGCGCCGCGTCATCGACGAGCAGATCAACCCGGGAGTGGCGTCGCATGGCGGCACCGTGCGCCTGGTCGACATCCGCGACAACGTCGTCTACGTGACGATGGGGGGCGGCTGCCAGGGCTGCGGCATGGCCTCCGTGACGCTCACGCAGGGGATCAAGCAGATGATCCGGGACGCGGCACCGGAGATCGTCGACGTGCAGGACGTGACCGACCACGCCGCCGGCAGCAATCCCTACTACGCCTAGCTGCCCGCCGACGTCCGGCGCCGTCGTCGGCTACTTCTTCTTGCGCGGCTTGAGGAAGACGTGCAGTACCGTCGCGACGATCGACATGACGAGCGCGCCGCCGACGGCCGTGACGAGGCCGGCGAGTTCGAACCCCGGGATCAGTGACGCCGCCAGGTAGAACATCAGGCCGTTGAGGACGAAGTAGAACAGTCCCAGCGTCAGGACCGTGATCGGAAAGGTCACGAGACGCAGAACCGGCCGGACGGTCGCGTTGATGAGGCCGATCGCGAGCGCCCCTCCGATGAGCGCTTCCGGGCTGTCGACCCGGACCCCGGCGAGGAGCCATGCGGTCGCGTAGAGCGCCGCCGCATTGACCAGCCAACTCCGGATCAGGCCCATGAATCGCCGCCCGCGGCGGCCGCGGCGTTCGCGATCCCCGCCGTCAGAAGCCGGGCGTCAGGTTGAACTGCCAGATCCAGCCCTTTCCGGGACGATCGAAGGGCCGGACGAAGTTGATCTCCGCGATCATGAGGCCGAAGACGTTGACCCTCGTCAGGAAGCCGGCGCTCGACACCCAGGTCCGATCCTCGAACGAGCAGTTTGCATCCGGGCAGTTCAGGGGCGTCTCGCCCGACCACGCCTTGCCCATGTCATAGAAGAGGCCGACCTCGACCGGCGGTACGCCCGGGGCCCGGATCACCCCGATCCCGCCCAGGAGCGGAAGCCGCAGCTCCAGGTTGCCTACCGCCACGCGGTTGCCGATGAGGTTCCCGATGAGAGGGCAGTTGGAGAACGCGACCTGGCTCGCGACCGTGCACTCGGCGACATCAATGGACCGGTTGTCGTACCCGCGAACGAGGGATGGCACCCCGAGATAGAGTCGGCCCAGGCGCCGGTCGTCCGCCCCACCCCCCCAGCGCCCGAAGTGGAGGGCCCGTCCGGCCACCGTGAGCGGTCCGGCGCGGACGTATCGGCGGACGTCACCCGTCACCGTCAGGAAGTTCAGCGTTCCGACGGCCGGCTCCACCTCCAGACGGTAGCGCTGCCCGGCGATGGGGCTCGTGCCGCCGAAGATCGAACTGTCATACACGAGGGCGGCGCTTCCGCTCGCCGTGTACAGCGACTCAAAGGCGCAGGGCTGACGGTTGAACGACAGCGGTTCTCCCTCGCAGTCCTGGAGATCCGTTACCTGGTTGGTCAACGGCTGACCGGTGAAGAAGTCGAAGGCGATCTCCTCGATCTCACCGGAGAAGTCGATCTGCCGTGCCGAGGCGGAGAATTCGATCCTCGAGTTCCGGTTGAAGGGATAGGCGACGATCCCGGTCAGCTCCCGGTTGATCTCGAACCAGCGGAAGTCCTGAATGACGTTCACGGGCCTGTTCCCGACCTGAACCTGATGGAACCCGATCTGCCGCGTGACGAACGGCACCTGCCCCCCGATGAAGGCCCAGTTCCAGCGACTGGACCGGTTCTCGTAACCTGCCAGGGCCGCCGTGCCCTGAAGCAGATCCCCGAAGCTCGTGTTGACCTGGAGGATGGTCTGGAGCGTGCGGTTTCCGAGCAGGTCCGAGAAAAACAGCGCCGCGCCGCCCGCGAAGAAGACCCCGAAGTCGCTCGCCCCGAAGGCGATCGTGGGCTGCGAGATGAAATCGAGGGACAGCGGGGACCGGAACTCGGCGTCCTCGAAGGTGATCGTGTCGGCCAGGCCGAGGCGGGCGTTGGCGAGCAGATCCGCGTGGGCGGTCGACATCCGTTCCCGCGGCGGGATGATCGAGGCGTCGACGCCCACGAGCATCTCCGGCGCCGGCACCCCGGCCAGGACGTCCGGGTCGTCGATCACGTAGATCTCGTAGCTGAACGGCCCGCCCTTGTTCACGCTGAAGGCGACGTCGCCCGTGGCGCGGGCCACGGACACGGCCGGGCTGATGGCCGTGAGCCCGCTCACGCCGGTCCACAGGTCGGTGACCAGGTACCGCTCCCGCGTCTCGAGGTCGAGCCGGTAGAGATTGGCGATCCCGTCGTGGTCCGATACGAAGTACAGGCTCCGGCCGTCCGGGGACCACTGCGGATTGTAGTTTCGGAACTGGTCGTCGAAGCCCGGAAGCGGCTCGATCTCCCCGCTTTCGAGATCCAGCAGCGCGACCTGGTAGGTTCCCGGGACGAGCAACTCCAGGTCGGTCGTGAAGCGGTCCGTCGCGAACGCCACCGACCGGCCATCGGGCGACCACGCGGGCTGGAGGTCGGCGAACGGGTCCTCCGTGAGCCGCCTCAGCTGCCCGGTCTCGACGTTGATCACGTACAGGTCGGTGAACCCGGCGGAGTGGCCGCTGAACGCGATGTGCGACCCGTCCGGCGACCAGCTCGGCGTGAAGATCGCGCCCAACTGAAACCCCTCGACCGGGATCTCATCGACGATGTTTCCGCTCTCCGCCTCCATGATCGTGAGCAGGGGATTGCCCGTCTTGATGCCGGCGACCGCGAAGAGCCGGCCGTTCGGGTGCCAGTCCCCCGCCGAGTGGATGAACTGGAGGCTCTCGAAGTGCGGGTCGACCGCGTTGTTCGTGAGGCGGCGCTTCACTTCTCCGGTGCGCGCGTCGGCCCCGAACATCTCGATGGAGAAGAGGTCGCTCTGCGAGACGTAGACCATGTCCAGGCCATTGGGACTCAGCGCCGGACCCAGGTGCAGCTTCCCCTCATCGGGCGGCTCGTAGACGACGCGGCGCCCGTAGTCGTCGGGGGAGCGCGTCTCCTCGCGCGCGTCCGCGAAATAGGTCTCGAGTTCGGTCTTCCAGCGGTCCGACAGCTCTCCGATCGGCACCTCGAGGACGGCTTCGATCGCCGCCAGCGCATTGCCGGTGCGTGCGGCGAGGTTGAGGATCCGGCCGATCCGGTCGTCTCCGAACGCGCCGCCGATGTAGGACCAGAAGGCGTGGCCGTAGCGGTACGGGAAGTACCGTCTGTCCGCGAGTTCCGGAATCGTCGGGAACCCGTCTTCCAGATCCAGGGCGTCCCGCATCCACATCGTCGTGAACGGGTCGATGGGTCCGATCGAGAGGTATTCGGCCATGCCTTCGATGAACCACAGCGGGAGCCGGATCGCCCCGGGCACGTCCAGCCCGGGGCCGCCCGTCCCCTGCCCCGTCATGTCGAACTGGAAGGCGTGCACGAGTTCGTGGCCGAGCAGGTGGTCGGTCTCGTGGATCGACACCATCATCGGCATCACGAGGCGCCGCTTCAGGATCTCGGTGAAGCCCTGCGTGCCTTCGTCGATGAACTGGCCGGAGGTGTTCGTCTGCTCGAAATCCGGATGGTCGGCGTAGAGGATGATCGGCTGTCGCTGACGGAACTCGTGATTGAGCACCCGGGAGAGGCGGGCGTACCAGCGCTCCGCCAGGCGGCCGACCATCTGCGCGCCGACCGCGCTCTCTTCGTAGTAGTAGATGTCGAAGTGCTGCGTCTTGAGCACTTCGAAGTCGAAGGACTCGTAGACGACCTTGTTCCGGCCGAAATACCGGCCGGCCTGCCCCTCGAGCGCGGCGGCGGCGGGACCCGAGAAGACCGCGAGAGCGGCAAGCGCGACGAGCGCGTGAGTTCTGCGAAGCATACATCCTCCACCAGGAGACCGCTGCTCTCGACCTGCCCGGGTTCCTGGACCCCGGGGGGCCGTGCCGTCACGCGGACGGCAAGCAGTCAGGGGGTGCCGAAAGTTACCCGAGGCACCCGACCTTCGCTATTCCGCACTAGCACGACTCAAGTGCGAGCGAGGTCACGGGCTAGCGGGCGGTCGGCCTCCCCCCGCCGCGGTCTGGCGACCGTCAGCAGCTGCGCATGAACCCGCCCAGCGTTTCGCGCGCGCGGCCGGCCGCCGGCCCATCCGCGAAGGGGCCGGCCACGACGCGGTACATGCTTTCGTACGGCTCGATCGAAGCTTCGAACCCCGCCCGCGTAACCTCCTGCCGCTTGGCGTCGGCGTTCCGGCGCTCCCGAAAGGAGGCGACCTGGACGACGACGCAGCCGCCGCGCGCGGAGACCGGGGTCGCCGTCCCGAGGACGGTGATCCGGACGCGCGCCGTACCGGGCCCGATCATCTCGAGCTCCCTCGCCGCCCCCCGCGACAGGTCCAGGATGCGGCCGGGCACGAAGGGGCCGCGGTCGGTCACGTCGAGGTCGATGGAGCGCCCGTTGTCGAGGTTGTCCACGCGGAGCCGTGTCCCGAACGGGATCGTCCGGTGGGCGGCGGAGATGGCATCCATGTCGTAAGTGTTGCCGGCCGCCGTGGTCCGGCCGTGAAACGGCTCCCCGTACCACGAGGCGATGCCGGTCTGCGTCCAGCCGACGGCGTAGAGCGACGGGTCGGCGGACGGTGTCGGGTCGGTGGAGGGCGTCGTCGCGAGGGGCACGGACCACACGCAGGCCTGGCCGGAGAGGGCGGCGGCGAGCGCCACGCCCAGCGCGGCCCCGCGCCGGCTCAGAGCGGCCCCCGCTCCCAGGGTCCCCAGATGGCGAACGTCTGGCCGAGATTGCCCGGGCCCATCGAGATCGTGTCTCCCTGGATGTTGATGAACAGCGTCCGGCCGTCGGGACTGAAGCACGCGCCCGCGAACTCGCGCACGTTCAGGAGATTCCGGGCGAAGGGGAAGATCTCCCCCGCGGGCGACAACCCCCGGAGGTGCGTCTCGCCCGAGTTGTCCTCGCAGATGAGGATCCCGCCGCGGGGACTCACCGTGAGGTTGTCCGGACCGGAGAGTACATCCTCGGAGGGCGACTCGAAGACGAGCGCGAGCGCCTCTTCGTCCGGCACGTAGCGCCAGACCTGGCCCAGGTGGGCGTCGCCCCCGTTCGTCGCGTGGAAGTAGATGCTCCGGTCCGCGTGCCAGCAGCCTTCGAGCCGGGAGAACCGGGCCCCGCCCGCCTCGAATCCCTCCATCCACACCGCGGTCGAGTTGCGCTCGGCCTCGGGGGGGTCGGGGTTCTCGATCGGCACCCATTCGACCTCGCGCCACTCGCCCGGCCGCTGGCCGGTGCGGAGATCCACCTGCGGCGCCCCCCGCACGGCGAGCATCTCCAGCACGCCTCCATCCCGCAGAACGCCGGGAGTATGCGGCCGAAAGCGATAGAACCCGGAGCGGCGGTTGTAATCCTCGGTCTCGTAGACGAACCCGGTCGCGGGATCCACCGCGACGGCCTCGTGCGTGAACCGTCCCATGTCCCGTATCGGCTCGGCCCGGACCGCTTCGTCCGCGTCGGCGGGGACCTCGAACACGTACCCGTGCGGCACGGTCCAGCCGCGCCCCGGTCCGAAGGTCGTTTCCTCGCACGTCAGCCAACTGCGCCACGGGGTCGTCCCCCCGGCGCAGTTGATCATCGTCCCGCCCGCGCTCACGAAATCGCGCACGAGGACCGAACGCCCATCCGCCTCGATCCGGACCTCCAGCGTCGTCGTGCCGCCGCCCGCGAGGGGATCGTACGCCAGTTCGGGGGACACGAGCGGGACCGCGACGCCGGGCGGGTCCTGGTCTTCATGGTTTCGCACCAGGCGGACGACGTCGTCGCTCACCGGAAAGAGCCCCATTCCGTCGTGCGCGCGGGGCGTAGGCCGGCCATCGGACATCGGACGGCCCTCCACGCTGAGCAGGACGTAGGAAAACCCTTCGGGCAGGGCGAGTTCCGGACCCGCGGGGCGCAGGGGCCCATATCCGGCGGATCCGCGAGCCGTCCCGGGCGTGGACCCGGCTGCCTGCCGGGCACGCGCCGCGAGACCTGCGAGCGAAGGCGCGAGCGCGGCGGTTCCCGCCCAGCGTCCGGCGCGGCGCACGAAGTCTCGTCTGTCGATCTTGCTCAGCGGTTCCTCCGTAAGACCCGGGGCGGCACCCACGGCATGGTGCGGGGTATCATAAGCGACCGGGGTTGTCGGCATCCGGACCGCCCCTGACTAAACGCGAATCGGACGCGGAGTATCCTAAAAGGTTGGTGGATCGCCCGCACTGCGGCATCCAGCCGCGTCAGTCCGGCATTCCCGTGCTACAGCCGAGAGAACCATCGGAGAGGAGAAGGATCGACATGCGGCACTTGCTCTTGCGCCTTCCGGGGCCCGTCCTGTTTCTCGTCGTCGCGAACACCGCGGCGGCCCAGTCGTTCGGCGACTTCTGTCCCGACGGCGACGAAGCGACGGAAGCGGCCGTCGTGGGCTACCTGACGGACCCCGAAGCGCAGACGATCGTTCCCGGCGGGACCGTCGCCGCCAGTTGGGTTCAGGACAATGCCAGGCAGCGCATCGAAGTCCAGACCAACCTGGAAGGCCTCTACATCATGTGCGGACTGCCGAAGGACCTGGAGGTCTCGCTGCGGGCTCTCGTCGGAGACCGGCGCGGCGAGGCCGTCCCCTACACGACGGCGGCGCCGCTCGCACAGCAGGATCTGTTCATCTCGCTGACCGGGGAGCCCGAGGCCAGGGAGGAAGTCGGATCGCTCGCGGGTGGGGGCAGCGGGGGATCCGGGCGGGCGTTCAGCTCCGAGATCATTCGCGCCGAAGATCTTCTCAACCTGCCCGAAATGAGCGTGTACGACCTGCTGCGACGGCACCAGCTCCTGAGGTTCGAGCGGATGAGCGGTGCGGGGGAGGTGATCCTCCTCATTTCCGCGACCTCGAGCGCCCGCGCCGGCTCGATGCAGGCGGTGCAGTTGAGGATCAACGAGCGGCGGGAGCCGGACACGATCGGGGCGATCCGGGATCTGTCGATCGATGAAGTGGGCCGGATCGAGATTCTGACGCGGACCGAGGCATCCGCCCGCTACGGAGGTGACGGCTTCGTGGGCGCGATCTCGATCACGCTGCGGAACCGCTAGCGCGGGTGGGTGGGGGGCGCCGCCGCCCGGGTCGGAGGCCGCAGGTTCGCGCTCGGCGCGAGCGCGTGTGAACATGCGGGATGACCGACAGGCCGATCCCAACCGCGAGGATACGTAGCCGTAGCTTCGCTTCGGCGGTTTGCGCGGGGGCGTGCGCCCTCGCCGGCGCCGCCACGTACTCCGCCGCCGCGCCCCGGGTCGCCGAGGCGCAGACCGGACAGGCGGAGCGCGCACTCCCGGACACCCTCGCCGGGGCCAACCACGAGCGGGGGACGGCGGCCGTCCAAGTTCTTTCGCGGGCGGAGATGCTAGAGGCCGGACAGGCGGAACTCGCCTCGGCCCTCGGCGAACTCCTGCCGTCCGCCTACTTCCCGCGCCGACAGGTCACGGATCTGACGTCGGGCGTTCGGCCCTTCCACCTGCGGGGGCTGTCGCCGGACCACACGCTCGTCCTCCTGAACGGGAAGCGCCGCCACGCCACGGCGGTCGTGCACACGCTGGGCGCCGGCGCCTTTCCGGGCGCGAGCGGCGTGGACATGAACGCCTTCCCGCTGCAGGCGATCGACCGGGTGGAGGTCGCGCGCGACGGAGGCACGACGCGGCACGGCGCCGACGCGATCGCCGGGGTCATCGACCTGCGCCTCCGGAACGCGGTCTCGGCGCCGGAGTTCATCGCCTCCGTCGGCCACCACTTCCCGGACGAATGGGATGACGACGGGCTTCGCTACGACTTCTCGGGGCACTGGGGACTCGGCGTCGGCCGCGGCGGCGTCCTGAACCTCACGGGCGCGTTCAGCCAGCGGGAACCGACGAACCGCGCGGGGGCCGACGGCCGCGACCAGGTCCTCCCGGGGGACGCGGACTTCGTCGACCGGGGCCTCGTCATCCGCAAGCACAACGAGGTGGGGCAGCCGAACCACCTGTGGGGAGACGGCGAGTCCTCGAACGTCATGGTGTTCGCCAACTTCGAACTCCCCCTCGCGGCGGCGGGCGACCGCCCCGGCGGCGCCGAACTTTACGCCGTCGGAGGCTACAGCCGGCGACGGGACCGGCACGCGGGCTTTTTCGTGCGCTCGATGGACGACCGCAACTGGCCGGGGATCCATCCGCTCGGCTTTCTGCCGAGCTTCGACGCCGACACCCGCGACGTGTCTCTCGTCACCGGCTTCCGGCGCCGCGCGGGGGGCGGCTCAGAGGGCGGCTTCGAGGACGGCTCCGAGGCAGACGCGGAGGACGGCTCCGAGGCAGACGCGGAGGCCGGCTGGAGCTGGGACCTGAGCGCCCAGTACGGCTCGAACCGGATCGACAACGACCTGTTCGACACGCTCAACCCGTCGCTCGGACCCTGCCTCGAAGCGGCGTGCGCGCCCGGCGCGGACGGGATCCCGGGGACCGCGGACGACCCGGGGATTCCGAACCGGACCCGGTTCTCCACGGGCGCGCTCGAGAACCACCAGTTCCTCGCGAACGCGGACGTGGGGCGGCGAATCGAGACGGGACTCGGCGCCGGGCCGGTACGCGTCGCGCTCGGGGGGACGTTCCGCCTCGACGGGTACCGGATCCTGGCGGGGGAACCCGCGTCGAGGGTCGACGGCTTCCACCCGACCCAGAGCGGCGGCGTGGCGGCGGCGGGCTCTCAACGCTTCACCGGCTTCCGGCCGGAGGAGGCCGGGACCTGGACCCGGTCGAGTTTCAGCCTCCACGGCGACGTCGAGGCGCCTCTCCTGCGGCCGCTCCTGCTCTCCGCGACGGGACGCTACGAACGCTTCAGCGATATCGGCAGGGATATCGGCAGCGGTGTCGGCGGCTCGCTGACCGGCAAATTCGGGCTGCGCCTGGCCCTCTCCGGGGCCGCCGCCTTCCGGGCGAGCGTGTCCACGGGATTCCGGCCGCCCGCGCTGAGCCAGTCGCGCTACGGACACGTCACGGCGGGGCGCCGCGCGGATCCGGACGAGCCGGGCGCGATCGCCCCGTTCGAGGCGGGCACGTACCCGGTGGACGCACCGGAAGCCGAGGCGGTCGGCGCGTCGCCGCTCCGGGGGGAGACGTCGCGCTCCGCCAGCGCGGGGTTCGAGCTCGCGCCGGCCGACGGTTTGCGCTTCACGATCGACGGCTACGCGACGGAGGTCGAGGACGCCATCCTCCTCTCCAGCCCGTTGGCGAGAGGCGCGAGCGGCCTGATCGATCACCTGCTGGCGGGTTTCGCCGCGGAATCGGTCCGTTTCTTCTCCAACGCGATCGATCTGCGGTCGTACGGCATCGATGCGGCGCTCACATGGGGACGGCGGCTCGGGGACGCCTCACGCCTCGAATTCGGCGCCTCCGCGGGCTGGGGCCAGGTGCGCGCGCGCTGCCCGGAGGACGACATCGCGGCCTGCGCGAAGGAGAACGAGGCGCTGCGGGACGAATCGTTCCGGATCTACCACGGGTTCGACGTCTACTTCCTCGAGGAGGGGCGGCCGGACTGGCGCGGCAGGTTCACGACGAGCTTCACGAGCGGCGCGTTCGAGGCGAGCCTCGGGGCGAACGTCTACGGGGCGCAGGAAGAACTGCGCGCGCTCGGCTCCGGAGAGCACCCGCACAGGATCCGGCTCCTCGAGCCGAAAGTCACCTTCGATGCGGGAGTCCACGTTGACGTGGCGGGAGGGTGGCGGCTCACGGTCGGCGGCGAGAACCTCTTCGACGCCTTCCCGGCGCGGGTGGACGCGTTCGGCGGGATCTTCCCCTACCGCTCGTTCTCGGCGATGGGGTTCAACGGCCGCTACCTGTACGCGCGCCTACAGGCGGCGGCCTTCTAGCTCGCCCTGCGCCCTACGGCCCGCTCGGCCACGGCGGGCCCTGTTCGGCCGGCACGCGGCCCATGCCCATGAACACGAACTTCTGGATCCGCTTCCCCGCGTACGTTTCGGTCGTGTAGACGTTGCCCCGCGAGTCCGTCGCGATGCTGTGTACGCCGATGAACTGCCCCGGCTGCCGGCCGCCGTCGCCGAAGCTGGTCAGCACCTCGAGCGAGGCCCGGTCCATGACGTAGACGCGGTGGTTCGATCCGTCGGCGACGTACATGTACCGCTGCTCGGGATCGCGCGAGAAGGCGAGGTCCCAGGTCGAGCCGGCGCCCAGCGTCCGGGGCGCGACGAACGCCTCATCCACGTACGTCCCGTCCCGCTGGAAGACCTGGATCCGGTCGCTGGCGCGGTCGCAGACGTAGATCAGACCGTCGAGGGAGGGCTGCGCGCAGTGTACCGGAGTCCGGAACTGCTGCGAGGGGGGCGCGTCCGGGTCGTAGAGGGGCGGCGGGGTGTCGTCGGGCGCGTTGCCGTAGGCGCCCCAGTAGCGCTTGAAGGCGCCGGTCGAAGCGTCGAGCACGGCCACGCGCCGGCCGCCGTAGCCGTCCGCGACGTAGGCTTCGTTGGCCTCCGCGTCGAAGCCGACCTCCGCCACCCGGTTGAAGCGCGTCTCGCTGTGGCTGTCGGGCTCCATCCCCACCTGCGGCTGCCCGTAGGAAGCGAGGAACTCGCCGTCGCGCGAGAACTTGAGGATGTGCGAGTCGCTCGCCCCGTTGCCGCCGATCCACACGTTGTCCATGTGGTCGATCGTGATCCCGTGGTTCGACTCGGGCCACACGTAGTCGTCGGAAGGGCCTCCCCACGAGTTCACGAGGTTGCCCTCCGGATCGAACTCGAGCACTTCGGGCGCGGGGTTGCAGCACTCCGAGGTCGGCGGATCGGCCGCGGCGCCCAGTTCGGTGCCGGGGTCGATGGAGGCGCGCCGGTGGATGATGAACACGTGGTCGCGGGAGTCGACGCCGACGCCGATCGTGGAGCCGAGCAGCCAGTGTTCCGGCAGCGGCTTGGGCCAGAACGGATCCACCTCGAACATCGGCGCCTCGACGCCCTGTCCCGCGTCGGCCGAGCCCGCGGCCGCCGAGCCCGCGTCATCCATCGCCGCCTGCCCGCACGCGAGCGCGATGACGACGCCGACCCCGGCGCCGCCGATGAGGATTCGCCGCTTCCCGTTCATGGCTGTACCTCCTCGCCGGTCCTTCCGTCTACTGGTCGCCTCTACTGGTCACCACGCGGCCAGGGCGGTCCCTGGTGCTCGGCCGGCACCGGGCCCATGCCCATGTACACGAACTTCTGGACGCGCTTCCCCTCGTAGGTTTCCGTCGTGTAGATGTTGCCGTCCGAGTCCGTCGCGATGCTGTGGACGGCGAAGAACTGGCCGGGCTGACGGCCGCCGTCGCCGAAGCTGGTCAGGATCTCGAGCGAGGCGCGGTCCATGATGTAGACCCGCATGTTCTTGCCGTCGGCGACGTACATGTACTTCTGGTCCGCGTCGCGCGAGAAGGCGATGTCCCACGTCGACCCGTCGCCCAGCGTGCGCGGCGCGATCCGTACCTCGTCCACGTAGGTGCCGTCCGTCTGGAAGACCTGGATGCGGTCGTTGGGACGGTCGCACACGTACACGAGACCATCGAGCGACGGCTCGGCGCAGTGCACGGGCGTGCGGAACTGCTGGATGAGCGGCGCGTCCGGGTCGTAGGGCGGCGTGCGCGCGTCGTCGGGCGCGTTGCCGTAGGCGCCCCAGTAGCGCTTGAAGGCGCCGGTCGAGGCGTCCAGCACGGCGACGCGGCGGCCGCCGTAGCCGTCCGCGAGGTAGGCCTCGTTGGCCCCCGCGTCGAAGGCGAGCTTGGCGACCCGGTTGAAGCGCGTCTCGCTGTGGCTGTCGGGCTCCGGTCCCGCCTCCGGCTCGCCGTACGAGGCGAGGAACTCGCCATCGCGCGAGAACTTGAGGATGTGCGTGTCGTTCGGCCCGTTCCCGCCGATCCACAGGTTGTCCATGTGGTCGACGGTGATCCCGTGGTTCGAGCCGGGCCACACGTAGTCCTCGGAGGGGCCGCCCCAGGCGTTGACGAGGTTCCCTTCGGGATCGAATTCGAGCACGGGGGGCGCCGCGCGGCAGCATTCGCCGATCGGCGGGTCGGCGTCGGCTCCGCCCTCGGTGCGCTCGGTGAGGTTGCCCCGGTGCACGATGAAGACGTGGTCGCGCGAGTCGACGCCCACGCCGATCGCCGAGCCGAGCACCCAGTGGTCCGGCAGCGGTTTCGGCCAGAACGGGTCCACCTCGAACATCGGCGCCTCGACACCCTGTCCCTCGCTCGCCTGGGCCCCGTCGTCCATGGCCGCCTGGCCGCAGGCCAGCGCGAGGGCGATGCCCGCGACCACGCCGAAGATGAGGGTTCGCCGCTTTCCGTTCATGGCTGTCTCTCCTTGCGGATCCTGAATGGAGCCTGAGTCGCTCCCGCGTCGCCCGATCCCGACGTTTGCCGATCGATTCACGCTACCGATGCCGTCCGCGTTCGTCCAGAGATCGGCCGGGGTCGACGGCGCGCGCCGTCCGCGCCATCGTGACGGGATGAAACACGGGATGAAACGAAGTGACACACGCCGTCCAAGCCGGCGCACGGCGACGCTGATGGGGTGTGTGCTCGCGCTCTACGGTCTGACGAGTCTGGCCGGGGCGGCGCGGGCGGCGCCGGATCGCCCGGCCGAGCGGGCGGCGCCGGATCGGGCGGCCGGGGCGATCCCCGCCGTGCCGCACGAGATTCCGGCGGACGTCACGGTGCAGGCCTTCGTCACGCCGGAGGGGTCCCGCCTCCGATTCCTCGTGCGGGCGCCGCTCGAGGCGATGCGGGACATCGAGTTCCCCCAGTACGGACTCGGGTACCTGGACCTCGAGGCGGCGGACCCGTTCCTCCGCGACGCGGCGCAACTCTGGCTCGCCGACTACGTGGCGTTCTACGAGGAGGACCGGCGCCTGGAAGCGCCGCGCATCGTGGCGACCCGCGTCTCCCTTCCCTCGGACCGGTCCTTCGCCAGCTACGAGACGGCGCTGGCCCACTTCGACGACCCGCCGCTCGACCCCGGGCTCCAACTTCCGTGGCGGCAGGCGCTGCTCGACGTACTGCTGGAGTACGATATCGAGTCGGACGAGTCGCGCTTCTCGATCGACCCCGGCTTCGCGCACCTCGGCCTGCGCACGGTCACGGTGCTGCGCCTGCGGCCGCCGGACCGGCCGGAGCGTGCCTTCCAGTATGTCGGCGACCCTGGGCTCGTGCGGCTCGACCCCCGCTGGCACCAGGCGGCGCTGCGCTTCGTGTCGCTCGGCTTCACGCACATCCTCGACGGGATCGACCACCTGCTTTTCCTCCTCTGTCTCGTCATCCCGCTGCGGACGCTGTGGGGCCTGGTTCCCGTCATCACCTCCTTCACGATCGCGCACTCGATCACCCTCATCGCCTCCGCCTTCGGGATCGCGCCGCGCGCGCTCTGGTTCCCGCCGCTGATCGAGACCCTCATCGCGCTCTCGATCGTCTACATGGCGCTCGAGAACATCGTCGGGGCAAAACCCCGGAAGCGCTGGCTGCTCGCGTTCGGGTTCGGGCTCGTGCACGGGTTCGGCTTCTCGTTCGCGCTCAGCGAGTCGCTGCAGTTCGCGGGCGGACACCTGCTCGCCTCCCTGCTCGCGTTCAACGTGGGCGTGGAGCTCGGACAACTCGTCGTCGTCGCGGTCGCCGTGCCGGTGGTCGAGGTGCTGTTCCGCAAGGTGGTCGCGGAGCGGATCGGGACGATCATCGGGTCGGCGCTGCTGGCGCACACGGGCTGGCACTGGATGACGGACCGGGGCTCGGACCTGCTGGCCTACCGCTTCGCGTGGCCCGCCTTCGACGGAGCGCTGGCCGCGGCGCTCATGCGCTGGGGTGCGCTGGCGCTGATCGTCGTGGGCGCGGCGTGGGCGATCAGCGGACCCTTCGGACGCCTGGCGGCGAAAGCGAAAGGGGGCGGCCGGACCGCGCTGGCGGAGTAGCCCCTTCCAGAGCGCCCCGCTGCACCGCGCTGCACCCCGGTGCGCCCCGGTGCGCCGCCTGTCCGTCTTACCCGCCATACCCGTCTTGCCCGCCTTGCCCGTCTTGCCCGTCGCGCCCCATCGTTTTTGGTGCGACACGATTGCGACAACGATGCGGATGGCGCGGACCGGAAGGACGGGAGGACGGATGCGACGGATACAAGGCACCAGGCGAATCGGACTCGGCGCGGTACTCGTGCTTACGGCGTTCGCTTCGGGCGCCGGCGTGGGCCCCGGCGCGCTCGCGGCGCAGTTGACGGCGCCCAACCCGTACAGGGCCATGGACGGCTGGGGGGAGCTTCCCGACGGACGCTCGTGGGGCGCGACCAGCGCCGTCTACCCGGCCCCCGACGGCGAGCACATCTGGGTGGGCGAGCGCTGCGGCGCGAACCTGTGCGTCGAGAGCGACGTCGACCCGATCCTGCTCTTCGACACCGAGGGGAACGTCGTGCGCAGCTTCGGCTCGGGACTCATCGCGTGGCCTCACGGGATGTTCGTCGAGGAGGACGGCAGCGTGTGGGTGGCCGACGCCGTGGGATACGCGCCGGTGCCGGAGGGCTGGGGACACGTGGTCTACAAGTTCAGCCCCGAGGGTGAGGTCCTGATGGTGCTGGGCGAGAAGGGCGTGGCGGGGGACGGCCCGCACCACTTCAACAAGCCGTCGGACATCCTCATCGCGCCCGACGGCAGCATCTTCGTGGCGGACGGGCACGACGCGGGCGGCAA
Source organism: Candidatus Palauibacter australiensis (assembly GCA_026705295.1). NCBI lineage: Bacteria > Pseudomonadati > Gemmatimonadota > Gemmatimonadia > Candidatus Palauibacterales > Candidatus Palauibacteraceae > Candidatus Palauibacter > Candidatus Palauibacter australiensis. The sequence continues at coordinate 5,706 of JAPPBA010000149.1, read as the reverse complement.
CAACCGCATCGTGAAGTTCGCGCCCGATGGCACCTTCCTCATGGAGTGGGGGCGCGCGGGCACGGCGAACGGGGAGTTCCGCGACCCGCACGCGCTCGCCATGGACTCGCAGGGCCGCCTCTTCGTCGGCGACCGCGGCAACAGCCGCGTCCAGGTCTTCGACCAGGAGGGGAACCACCTCGAGACGTGGCACCAGTTCGGCCGTCCGAGCGGGCTGTTCATCGACGAGGAGGATGTCCTCTACTCGACGGACTCCGAGTCGAACGCGCGCCGCAACAAGGGGTGGCTCCGCGGCATCTATATCGGCGACGCGGCCACCGGCTGGGTGACGACGTTCATCCCGGATCCGGAGCCCAACCAGGATGCGTCCGGCACGAGCGGCGCCGAGGGGATCGCGGTCGACGCGCACGGCAACCTCTACGGGGCCGAGGTCGGACCCCGACAGATGAGAAAATACATCCGGCGTTAGCGAGGGGCGTTAGCGGAGACGGCAGCAAACAGCACGGGAGTCGGGCAGCACCAGCACGGGAGTCGAAGATGAGACGCACGATCGGTTGCATGGCCCTTCTGTTCGCGTTCGGCGCGAGCGGGGCGACGGCGCAGGACGAGAGCATCAGCTTCTTCATCACCAGTTCGAATCCGGGGGACGGCGCGGATCTCGGCGGTCTCGAGGGCGCGGACGCGTACTGCGAGACGCTGGCCGAGGCGGCGGGACTGCCCGACCGCATGTGGCGGGCCTACCTCAGCACGACGGGCGCGGGCGGCGTGCACGCGCGCGACCGGATCGGCGACGGGCCATGGTTCAACCACGCGGGCACGATGATCGCCCGGGATGTCGAGCACCTGCACAGCAACGGCCCGAACCTGACCAAGGCGACGATCCTCACGGAGAACGGCAATGAGGTGAACGGGCGGGGCGACCAGCCGAACCAGCACGACATCCTCACCGGGACGCTGATGAACGGCATGGCCTCGGGCGCGGACGGCGACACGACGTGCAGCAACTGGACGTCGAGCGGCGAGGGCAGCGCGCTCGTCGGGCACCACGACCGCACGGGCGGCGGACAGAACCCGACCTCGTGGAACGAGGCGCACGGGTCGCGGGGCTGCAGCCTCGATGACCTGCGCGGGACGGGCGGCGACGGGCGCTTCTACTGCTTCGCCATGGACGGACCGGGCGGCGCGGGCGCGTTCGCGCTGCGCCCGCGGGCGAACTGAGCCCGCCTGGCGAACACGTTCTTTGATGTCCTGATCGTCGGCGGCGGGCCGGCGGGCTGCGCCGCCGCGGCGTCGCTGGCGCGGCGCGGGCACGATGTCGCGCTGATCACGCGGCCCGCCCCGCCGGCGAAGTGGCTCGCCGAATCCATCCCCGGCTCGGCGCGCAAGCTCCTCGAACGCGTGGGAGCGCTGGACGCCCTGGACGCGGCGGGCCTCGTGCGGAACGAGGGCAACACCGTGTGGTGGGCCGGCGAGCCGCGGCGCGACGAACGGTTCGGGGCGCCCGAACGCGGCTTCCATGCGGAGCGGGCGGCGCTGGAGGCCGCCTTCCACGGGGTGGCGCGCGAGGCCGGTGCCCGCCTGGTGGCGGACGGGCCGGTGGTGGAAACGGCCGTCGAGCCCGATGGCTGGCGCGTGGCCACGTCGGCCGCCCGCTACCGGGGGCGCTGGGTGCTCGACGCCTCCGGCCGGGCCGGGGTGCTCGCCCGGCGCGGGCTCCGCACGCGCGAACGCGGCATCGCCACGCTCGCGCTCGTCGGCCGCTGGACCCCGGACCGCGGCCACGCTCCGCCGGACCCCGGCTGTACGCTGATCGAGAGCTATCGGGACGGGTGGGCCTGGTCGGTGCCGACGTCGCCGCGTACCCGCTGCGTCACGGCGATGGTCGACCCGCGCCGCACGCACCTGGCGCGCGAACGGGGCCTCGACGGCATGTGGCGCGCCGAACTGGCCAAGGCGGCGCGGCTCGGCCGGCGCCTCGAAGGGGGCCGGCTGCAAGGACCCGTGCGGGCATGTCCCGCGTCGCTCTACGGCGCGACCCTGCACGGCCGGCCGGGCCTGCTCCTCGTCGGCGACGCCGGCTCCTTCATCGACCCCCTCTCCTCGTACGGCGTCAAGAAGGCGCTCGCCTCGGCCTGGCTCGCCGCGATCGTGACGCACACGGGGCTCGAGGACGACGCCATGGCCGGCCCCGCCTGCGAGTTGTACGACGACCGCGAACGCGAGGTGTACCGCACCTACCGGGCGCTGTCCGTCCCCTTCCTGGAGCAGGCCGCCGCCGCGAACGACCATCCCTTCTGGGACGCCCGGCTCGACGCCGCGCGCACGGCGGGGGGCGGCATCCGGGAACCCGCCGCGGAGTCTGGAGCGTCCGGCGCGTCCGGCGCGTCCGGCATGCTGGAACCGGGCGAGCGCTCGCTCGCGGAGGACCGGGCCGAGGCGTTCCTCGGAAGCGCGGAGGTGCGGGCGGCGTACGAGACCATCCGCGCGCGCCCCGCCGTGCGCCTCCGCCCGGCCGCCGGGCTCGAAATCATCTCGGGGCCCGCCGTGGCCGGGGACCGGATCGCCCTCGAACCCCACCTCGTCTCCGAGCGGCTGCCGGCCGGCGCGCGCTACGTGCGCAACGTCGATCTCCGGCTGCTCGTCGAGGTGGCGCCGACGCTGGACCAGGTCCCCGACATCTACGAGGCCTACAACCGGCGCGCCGACCCGGCGCCGCTCCCCGACTTCCTCGCCGCCCTCGCCCTCACCGTCGGAGCCGGCTTCCTCGACCTCACGAACGACGGCTGAGCCCAGGCTTCAGCCCTCCGCAGCAGCCTCCACCAAGCGCCACAGCGGGCTCGCCTTCATCCGTTAGCAGGGCCACGCGCGTCGGACGTCACGACGGGCATGCGCAGCCGCTTGCCCTCGCCGTCGGCTTCATCGGGATCCAGGAAGGCGTGGCACGCTTCCAGCTCCCGTTGCGTCTCCGGGAGCGAGGTCCAGCCGACGGCCAGGGTCCAGCGCTGGGCGTAGTCGAGCATGCCGATCAGAGGCTCGGGCCGGCGGTCCGTGCGGGACAGCGCGCGGAGCGCGGCGAGGTAGTTGTTTCGGAAGACGGTCGGGATGACGATTCGCTCCTCGCCGGCCGTCACGAGTTCCGCGTTCATCATGACACGCGCAACGCGTCCATTGCCGTCCGCGAAGGGATGCACCTCGGCCACGAGGAACATCATGTACACCGCCCGCTCGAAGGGCGACTCGAGGCTTTGATACAGAGAGAAACCCTGCTCCAGCGTGCCTGATACCAGATCGGGGAGGACGAAGTGGGTGCCGCCGGCCTTGTTTGGAGCGTCCTTGAACTCGCCGGGGCGCGTTTCCGGACGTCCCGCCATGATCTGGCGGTGGCGGTACCGCAAGAGACTCGTAAGCTCCGCTGGATCTCGCGGGGTGCGAGCCATCTCCTGCGGGTTGGAGACGAGGCGCCACGTTCCGACCACATCGCGAGCGTCCGCGGGTCGACGCTGTGGGATCTCGCCCTCAAAGACGATTCGCACGGCCTCCTCGACCAGAAACTCGGTGCCCTCGACGAAGTTCGAGAAGTATGCCTCGAAGAACGCCAGCGTGTCGCGGCCCTGCGCATCCCGGTCGGGTGCGGATCGTACGCGCGGGGGGCGGTCGCGGAGCGCGCGATGCAGCTTATGAAACAAATCCATGCGGTCGGGGTCGTAGGCGTTTCCCCGGCTGCGGGCCCGCGCAAGCGGTGAGTCGAGTTCACTTCGGCGGGTGCCGAGGAGGGTGCCAATGAGGGTGTCGAGACGGGCCGCCTCCTTCTCCAGACCGAGTTCGGCGGCCACGGCGCGGGCATCGTCTCGCAGTTGTTTGACGGCCGATTCGCCGGAGCCACGAATGAGGCGATCAAGCGTTTCTTCGATCTGAGCTTGGGGGAGTGTGCGCGGCAAACGGCCGCCCCGAGTTCGGGAGGGGCGCAGGTTCTGCAGATACGCCCGGGTCCTCGAACTGAGGTATAATCCTTCGACGAAGGGCATATCGGACGTGATCGGCCCGGAGCCACGTCTCGGACGGAGCACGATGCCGGGCAACTCGATCGTCCTGCCACGCGCGCTGACGAGGCATACGGAGCCGTCGGGCGCCGGGCCGACTTCGATGGCCGTGCGGTCGGCGACCAGCGCGCCGGGAAAGTACCCGGCGACGATCGTCCACAGGTTGCGTCTCACGATCCGCTCGGGCGCGTCGTCCAGGTTCTTCGTGTAGAGGCGCGACGCGAGCTTGCGCAGCGTCCCGGCCTTCACGGCCCGCGACACGTCGGCGCTGATCGCCGTATGCGACACGAAGGCTTCGGGCAGTTCGTCCAGCGTGCGGTTCATCGAATTTTCTTGGGATAACGCCAGGAGAATCACGCAAAACGCAAATTATCTTAACATAAGAAGCCCGAAATGCGAAAAAAGTGAACTTAGCCACGGAGTGGACGGCGAGCATGCGGCCCTGTGCGAGAGGTGGCGCTGACGCTCGACCAGGTCCCCGACATCTACGAGGCCTACAACCGGCGCGCTGACCCGGCGCCCCTCCCCGACTTCCTCGCCGCCCTCGCCCTCACCGTCGGGAGCCGGCTTCCAGGACCTCACGCACGACGCGTAAACGGGGCGGCCCCACTAGATGGAAGTCGGGCTCTACGACGACTTGAAGACCAGCATCCCCAAGATGACGCGGTCCCGGTACGCGACTCCGGCGCTGGACTGGTTGAACGGGAGGTGTTCTGAACCCCTTTTGTAGGCCACATTTTAGCCATAAATGAGCGACAATCGAGCTTGATGCGCACGCATGAGCGACAAGCGCGACGGCCAGCGGAGCGCGAACCTAACGCGGATCAAGTGATCGGATAGCTGACACCCGGCACGGCCTACGGGATCATCGTGCCTTGGGGGGCGGGTTCGGCCCCGTACGAGGTGCCGAGGCCGAGTTGGGCTCCGAGGGTGAAGCGGGGGCCTGTGGGGGAGTGGTTGAGGGTGGCGGACCAGTTGAGGAGGCGGTCGCCGGGGATGCGGAGGCCGTAGTTGCCTCGGATGTCGAGCGCCCAGGGGTCGCGGGTGTTCGCGGCCGGGTCGCCGGCGTTCATGGCCGGGTCGCCGTCGGCGGTCGCGGACGGTGCGGGGGCGTAACGGCTGTAGATCTGCTCCTGCCAGAGGGCGTCTCCGCTGGCGACGACGTCGCCCCAGCGGGGGGACATGGAGAGGGACAGGCCCTCGCCGCCAAGGTTGCCGAGGCTGAGGGTGAGGCCGAGGCCGCGCTCCTCGTAGCCGGCCACGGAGTGGACGGCGAGCATGCGGCCCTGCGCGTCGATGCGCAGGAATCCGGCGCGGGCCCTGAGGCCGCCTGCGAGTTCGAGACCGGTGCCGGGCTGGCCGGCGCCGGCGTCGCGCCTCGCGTGGGCCTCGCCGAACGGGGCGATCGTGAGCCCGCCGAGCCGGATCTGCTGGGACAGGTCGACGCCGAAGCGCACCTGGTTCACGGCCGCGGTCTGGCCGTCGAGGGTCTCCGTGCCGGCGTCGGTGGCGAGTTCGGCCCAGCCGGCGTCGGTCCGCAGCCCGAGTTCGAACCCGCCGCCCGAGGCGAGCCGCTGGCGCAGTTCGACGAGGCCGAGGCGCAGTCCGAGTCCGCTGGTTTCGGTGCGGCCGGAGTCGCGCACGTTGTCCGCGTCGCCCCAGCCGG
>JAPPBA010000148.1 GCA_026705295.1 Candidatus Palauibacter australiensis | reverse complement strand
GTCGTACTCTACTTCGACAGGCTTCACGCCCATGCGGGCGCCGTGGTGCTGCAGGTTGTGCGCGAGCGCGGCGCTCTCGAGCAGCGCCTTGGCGGGGATGCAGCCCCAGTTGAGGCAGGTGCCGCCGAGGCCGCCCTCGTACGACCCGCTCTCGACGCAGGCGGTCCGGAGTCCGAGTTGCGCGGCCCGGATCGCACACACGTAGCCGGCCGGTCCGGCCCCGACTACGACGACGTCGTAGGTCTCCGACATCTATCCCTTCACTCTCTGGTTCTCTAGAGGATCATCTCGAGCGGGTTCTCGAGCATGGCCTTGAAGGCGCCGAGGAACGCCGCGCCGGTGGCGCCGTCGATGACGCGGTGGTCGCACGACATGGTCACGCGCATTCGCTTGCGGACGACGATCTGGCCGTCCACCGCGACGGGCTTCTCGACCGTCTGTCCGATGGCGAGGATGCCGGCTTCCGGCGGGTTGATGATCGCCGTGAACTCGTCGATCTCGAACATGCCGAGGTTGCTGACCGAGAAGGTGCCGCCCTGGTATTCCTCCGGAGCGAGCTTTCGGGTCCGCGCCCGGGCGATGAGATCCCGCGCCTCGACCGAGATCTGCCGCAGCCCCTTGCGGCCCGCGTCGCGCAGCACCGGCGTGATGAGGCCTTCGTCGAGCGCCACGGCGATGCCGAGGTGGACCGCGCCGTGGTAGCGGATCGCGTTCTCCTCCCACGACGCGTTGACCGCCGGGTGACGGTTCAGGGCCTCCGCGGTCGCCTTCAGGAGCAGGTCCGTCACCCCGATCTTGCCGTCCGCGAAGCGGGCGTTGAGGTCCGCGCGCAACTCGAGCGCCCGGCCCATGTCGACCTCGGTCGTGAGGAAGAAGTGGGGTACGGGCCCGATCGACTGGCCGAGCCGGCGCGCGATCGCCTTCCGCATCTGGCTCGCCTCTTCGACCCGGTCCTCGAGCCCGGGTGGAGGCGGTGCGGGCGCCGCCGGGACGGGCGGCGCGGGTGTGGCGGCGGGGACCGGCGCGACGCCCGGGGCGCCCCGGGCCAGCGCGGCCTCGATGTCGGCCTTGACGATCCGGCCGCCCGGCCCGGAGCCGGCGACGCCGGCCAGTGCGATCCCGCTCTCCGCGGCCATCCGCCGCGCGACGGGCGAGGCCTTGATGCGGCCCCCGGCCGCCGCGGCCGAGTCGCCGGGCGTCGCCGCAACCGTGCCTGCGGGCGCCGCCGCGGCCGCCGCAGCCGGGTCCGGCGCGACCTCGACCGGTGCCGCGGGCTCCGGCGCCACGGCGGGCGCGGCGGGCTCCTCGGCGGGGCCTTCCGCCGGCCCCTCGCCGCCCGCCGCCGCCTCGGCGAGCAGGTCGTCGATGGCTTCGTCCGGTTCGGCGATCACGCCGATGAGCGCGCCCACGGGGACCGTGGCGCCCTCCGGCACGACGATCTTGCGCAGCACGCCGCCGCCGAGCGCCTCGACATCCATGTTCGCCTTGTCGGTCTCGATCTCCGCGACGACATCTCCCTGCGCCACGGCATCGCCCTCGGCGACCTTCCACTCGATGAGCTTGCCCTCCTCCATCGTCGGGCTCAGCTGCGCCATCACGACTCGCGTAGGCATATCGGTCGATGTCTCTCGGCTAGTCCGCGTAGCACACGTGGCGCACCGCCGCCGCCACGTGGTCCGCATTGGGGGTTACGAGCTTCTCCAGGTTCTTCGCGTAGGGCATGGGCACGTCCAGCCCGTTCACGCGCGCCACCGGGGCGTCCAGGGAGTCGAACGCCTCGCGCTGGATGTCGTCCACGACCTGGGCCCCGATGTTGCACATCGGCCACCCCTCTTCCGCGACCACGGCCCGGTTCGTCTTCTTCACGGAGGCCACGACCGCGTCCACGTCGAGCGGTCGCACCGTGCGCAGGTCCAGCACCTCCACGTCGATCTCTTCCTTCTCCAGCGCGCGGGCCGCCGCGAGCGCCTGGTGCACCATCTTCGAGTGGCACACGACGGTCACGTCCGACCCCTCGCGCTTCACCTCGGCCTTGCCGATCGGGGTCAGGTACTCCTCCTCGGGCACTTCATCCCGGACGAGGTTGTACATGATCTCGCTCTCGATGAACACGACGGGGTCGTTGTCGCGGATCGCGCTCTTGAGGAGTCCCTTCGCGTCCTTCGCCGTGGCGGGCGCGATCACCTTCAGCCCCGGCACGTAGCTGTACCAGGGCTCCGGCGACTGCGAGTGCTGCGCCGCGAGCTGTAGCGCCGCGCCGCCCGGTCCCCGGAAGACGATGGGGACGTTGTACTGCCCGCCCGACATCTGGAACATCTTCGCCGCCGCGTTCACGACCTCGTCGATCGCGAGCAGGGCGAAGTTCCACGTCATGAACTCGACGATCGGCCGCAGCCCCGCCATCGCCGCGCCCACGCCGAGCCCCGCGAACCCCAACTCGGCGATCGGGGCGTCCCGCACGCGCCATTCCCCGAACTGGTCGAGCAGCCCCTTCGTGACCTTGTAGGCGCCGTCGTACTCGCCCACCTCCTCGCCGATGATGAAGGTCGAGTCGTCCCGCTCCATCTCTTCGCGGAGGGCGTCGTTCAGCGCTTCCCGATACGTGAGGACGGCCATCAGCGCAGCTCCTTCCGCCACGCATCGCGTCGCCGCATGTCGTCCGGGTACCCGTCCGAATACACGTAGCGATAGAGCGCTTCCGAATCGGGGAAGGGGCTCCGGTTCGCAAAGGCCGCGGACTCCTCGGCGATCTCCTTTGCCTCGCGGTCGATCGCCTGGTAATCCTCCTCCGTCAGCCGCCCCGCGTCCATGAGCTGCCGGGTGAAGGAGAGGATCGGGTCATCCGACCGCCACTTCTCGACCTCCTCGCGCGTCCGGTACGTCCCGTGCATCGGATCCGCCATCGAGTGGCCCATGTAGCGGAAGCAGCGCGCCTCGATGAAGCTGGGCGTCTTCTCGTTCCGTCCCCGCTCGATCGCCTCCTCCATCGCCTGGCGGACGGCCAGCACATCCATGCCGTCCACGTCGAGCGACGTGAGGCCCTCGTACGCCCGGCCGCGGTCCTTGAGTTCCTTCACCGCCGCCACGCGCCGGTAGTCGGTCCCCATCCCGTACCGGTTGTTCTCGAGGAGGAAGATGATGGGCAGCTTCCAGCGCGCGGCCATGTTCATCGACTCGTGGAAGGCGCCGATGTTGACCACGGAATCGCCGAAGAAACAGAGGCAGACCTGGTCTCCGCCCCGGTAGCGGATCGCGTAGCCGACTCCGACCGCAAGCGGCAGGTGACTCCCGACGATGCCGTGGCCGCCCATGAAATTGAGCGACTTGTCGAACATGTGCATCGAGCCGCCGAAGCCCTTCGAGCAGCCGTCCGCCCGTCCGTAGAGTTCGGCCATGACGGCGTTCGGCGTCATCCCGCGCGCGATGGCCTGCGCGTGATCGCGATACGCGGTGATCACGTAGTCGTCGTCCCGCAGCGGGGAAATCGACCCCGCCGAGACGGCCTCCTGCCCGATGTAGAGGTGGCAGAAACCGCCGATCTTGCCGACCTGGTAGACCTCCGCCGCCTTCTCCTCGAACCGGCGCTCGATGATCATCTCGCGGAGGAGTTCCACGCACTCCTCCTTCGAGAGTCCGAGGAATGCGTCGGGGTCTCCGCTCGCTCCCGACCCGGGGGCTCCCGCCGGAGCGTCGGAGACCGTGGCCGTGGACCGGCCGGGGTTCGCCGCGCTCATCCCGCCGCCAGCGCCGCGACCCGCCGGCGCAGTTCGACCACCTGCTCACGCGCGTGATAGCTGGACCGCACGAGCGGTCCGCTCTCGACGTGCAGGAACCCTCGCGATTCCCCGATCTCCTTCCAGTTCGCGAACTCCTCCGGGGGCACGTAGCGGTCGATCGGAAGATGGTCCGGCGACGGCCTCAGATACTGCCCCAGCGTGAGGATCTGTACGCCGGCTTCGAGCGCGTCTCCCATGAACTCGTCGATGTCGGCGGACGTCTCGCCGAGCCCGAGCATGATCCCCGTCTTGATGAGGACCTGGTCGTCCAGTTGCCGTCCCGTCGTCAGGACGTTCAGCGAGCGGTCGTAGCGGCCGCCGGGCCGGGCGACCCGGTGCAGCCGGCGCACGGTCTCCATGTTGTGGTTGAAGATCTCCGGCCTCGCGTCGATCACCGTGCGGATCGCCTCGGGATTCCCCTGGAAGTCCGGCGTCAGGACCTCGATCGAACACTCGGGACGGCGCAGCCGGATCTCGCGGATCATCTCGGCGAAGATCCAGGCGCCGCCATCGGGCAGGTCATCGCGATCCACGGACGTGATGACGCAGTGGTTGAGCTGCAGTCGCTCGATGGCCTCCGCGACCCGCCGCGGCTCGTCTTCGTCGAGTTCCTCCGGCCGGCCGTGCGCGATCGCGCAGTAGGGGCAGTTGCGCGTGCACACGTCGCCCATGATGAGGAACGTCGCCGTGCCCGCCTCCCAGCACTCGCCGATGTTGGGGCACTGCGCCTCCTCGCAGACCGAGCTGAGTTCGAGCCCCCGCATCAGTTCCTTGAGGCGCATGTAGTTGGGCCCTCCGGGCGCCCGCACCTTGAGCCATCGCGGCTTCCGCGAAGGCCAGGCATCGGCCGTGCTCCCTCCCTGTATGACCTCGAGTGGCTTCAAGGCTGACGCTTTCTCGCTGTGTGATCCGGTCTGCATTCCGTGTCCCGCGCACCGCGCCGACGCGTCCGCATGCCGTCCGCCCGGAACCCTCCAAGATACCGGCTGTTGCGCGACGGACCAACCCGATCCGCCCCACCCGTACAGGGGGGATGGCGGAATTGCTCAGCCCTCGGGCCTCGGATATCTTCCCGCGCATGACCTATATCATCACCGAACCATGCATGAGCGAGAAGGATGCGTCCTGCGTGGACGTGTGCCCCGTCGACTGCATCTACGAGGGAGAGGATCAGTACTACATCCATCCCGAGGAGTGCATCGATTGCGGCGCCTGCGTGCCCGAGTGTCCCGTGGAGGCCATCTATCCGGACGACGAGGTGCCGGAGCAGTATGACGCCTTCACCGCGAAGAACTACACCTACTTCGACGTTCCCCCGCCCGACTGATTCCGGGCGTGAGCCTCGCGCGGTGTCGCATAAATCCTGCGGCCATTCGAGCGCCCTTGCTGAGCCTCGGCCTCCTGCTTCCGCCGCACCCGCTGTCCTCGCATGGGCTGTCGCCGCCCGGGCGGGCGTCGGACACCCCCGCCGCACAGGAACACCGACACGGAGCTTCGGCGCCTGCCGCCGCCTCGGTCCCGCCGCGCCTGCCGGCCGCGAGCCCGCTCATCGACGTGCGGGTGGACGCGACCGACCGCGAGTTCGAGATCGTCGTCGGCCCCGTCTCCCTGCCCGCCGCCGGTCCGCACCTCCGGCCCCCGGTGCAACTCGCGGAGCTGCCCGTCGCGGGCTGGATGCACGGGTTCTCGTGGCAAATGAGGGACCGGGAGGGCAGCCCGCTCCCCGATCGCCTGCTCCATCACGTCAACGTCATCGACCCCGACAACCGCGAACTCTTCTCCGCCGTCCCGCGCCGTATTCTCGCCGCGGGGCGCGAGACGAAGCGAGAGTTTCTGCCGCGCGTGCTGGGCGTTCCCCTCGCGCCCGGCACCCGGGTCCTCGTGAGCGCCATGTTCGCCCCGCTCCCCGAAGCGTCCCACGATGAAGCCTTCCTGCACATCCGGCTTCCGTACACGCCGTTCGACGATCCGGGCCTCGTCGAGCCCGTGGACGTCTATCCGTTCTATCTCGACGTGATGGGCCCGGTCGGCGAGAAGGAGTTTCCGCTTCCGCCCGGGACTCACCGGAGGAGCTGGGAGGGCAGCCCCGCCGTGGACGGGCGGATCCTCGCCATCGGAGGGCACCTGCACGACTACGGGGACTGGATTCGGCTCGAGGATGTCACGGCGGGCAAGGTGATCTGGGAAACGGGGCCCGAGGTGGACGGCGAAGGCCGCACCGTCGGCGTGCCCACGAGCCGGCTCTGGTGGCGCGGGGGCGTCCGGATCCGGAAGGACCGCGTCTACCGCATCTCCGTCCAATACTCGAACCCGCTGGGCCACCCGGCGCCGGAAGGTGCGATGGGCGCCGTCGGCGGCATCATCGTCGCCCGGGACGAGGATTGGCCGGAGTTCAACCGCGAGCACCCGGACTACGTCCAGGATCTTCGCAACACCCTTGAGAAACCGAACGAAGCCGCCCACGCCAACGGGCACGCATCCCGCTCGGACGGCGGCAGTTAGTGTCGCCACCGCACTAGCGGTTCTCCGCCGGACTTCGCCGATGCCCGAGCTGCCCGACATCACGATCTACCTGGAAGGGCTGGAAGCGCGCGTCCTCGGGCGGACTCTGGAGCGAGTGCGGCTCGGCAGCCCCTTCCTGCTTCGGAGCGTCGATCCACCGCTGGCGGAGGCGCACGGCCGCGAGGTCGTGGCCCTGCGCCGGCTGGGGAAGCGTATCGCGATCGGACTCGCGGCTCCCGATGACCGGGAGGACGAACCGGAGCTTTGGCTCGTCCTCCACCTCATGATCGCGGGGCGGCTCCGGTGGCGCGATCCCGGCGTGACGATCCCGCGGCGGCTGGGTCTCGCCGCCTTCGACTTCGCCGACGGGAGCCTCCTGCTCACGGAAGCCGGCACGAAGCGGCGGGCGTCACTCCACGTCGTGAGGGGCGCCGAGGCGCTCGCCCGGCACGACCCGGGCGGCATCGATCCCCTCACCGCGGAGCCGATCGTCTTCCGCGAGACGCTCACGGCCCGCAACCACACGCTCAAGCGCGCGCTCACGGATCCGCGGCTCTTCTCGGGCATCGGCAACGCCTATTCCGACGAGATCCTGCACCGTGCGAAGCTGTCGCCGATCAAGTGGACGAGTCGGCTCAGCGCCGAGGAGATCGGCCGGCTCCGCGACGCCACGCGCCACACGCTCGAGCACTGGACGCGCCGGCTGCGGGACGACTTGGCCGGGGAGTTCCCGGAGAAGGTGACCGCGTTCCACGCCGGGATGGCCGTACACGGGAAGTACGGGCGGCCGTGCCCGGACTGCGCAGCGCCGGTGCAGCGGATCCGGTACGCGGACAACGAGACGAACTACTGCGCCGCCTGCCAGACCGGCGGAAAAGTGCTGGCGGACCGGGCCCTCTCCCGGCTGCTGGGGAAGGACTGGCCCCGCAGCTTGGAAGCGCTGGAAGAGCTTCAGTCGGGAGGGCCGGCCTCCGCCGAGTGAAACCGGCCCCCGCCGACTACCAGGTGGCGAGTTCCACGATGGCTTCGGCGATGTCGTCGACCTGCGGCAGGGACGCGTTTTCGAGCGAGGGCGCGTAGCCGATGAAGGTGTCCGTCGAAGTGATCCGGCGGATCGGTGCGTCGAGCCACTCGAACAGTTCGTCGGCCAGGCGGGCCGAGATCTCCGCCCCGTAGCCCCAGGACTTCGCGTCCTCGTAGGCCACGAGCACGCGGTTCGTCTTCATCACCGAGCGACGGATGGCGTCCATGTCGACCGGGTTCAGCGACCGCAGGTCGATCAGGTCCGCGCGCACCGGCTCCCCCGCGCGGTCGAGCTTCGCGAGCGCCTTGCGCGTGCGCTCCACCATCGCGCCGTACGTGACGATCGTGAGGTCCTCCCCCTCGGCGACGAGCGCGGCCTTGCCGAACGGGATCATGTAGTCGGGACCCGGATAGATGCCCTTGTTGTACGTCTGCCGGTACAGGTGCTTGTGCTCCAGGAAGAGCACCGGGTCGTCGCACCGGATCGCGGTCCGCAGGAGCCCGTTCGCGTCCTCCGCGTTCGCAGGGCAGATGACGTGCATGCCGGGCGTGTGCGTGAAGAGCGAGGCGCCCGTCTGCGAATGGTAGATGGCGCCGCCCGAGATGTAGCCGCCGTACGTGGTCCGGATGACGAGCGGGCACTTCCAACGTCCCGCGGAGCGCCAGCGGAAGGTCGCGACCTCGTTCCGGAACTGGTGGTAGGCCGGCCATATGTAGTCGAAGAACTGGACCTCGGCGACCGGCTTCAGCCCGCGCACGGCGAGACCCACGGCGCGTCCGACGATGTTCGCCTCCGCGAGGGGCGCGTTGTACACGCGAAGCGACCCGAACTCGCGCTGCAGGCCGTACGTCACCTTGAAGACGCCGCCCTTGCCCTTGACCTCGTCGAGGATCTCTTCGCGGCTCGCGTCCGCCACATCCTGCCCGAACACCACGATCCGCGGGTCGCGCCGCATCTCGTCACGGAGGCAGGCGTTGAGCAGGTCGACCATCGTCTTCGGATTCCCCTCCGGGTCCGGCCGGGCCTTCGTCTCGAAGGCGCTCGACGCGGGGTCGACATCGGGCGAGTACACATGCGCGTAGACGGTATCGGGGTTCGGCTGCGGGCGGGCCATGGCCCGGTCCGCCGCGTCGGCGACATCGGCCCTGATCTCCGCCTCGAGCGATTCGAGTGCGTCGGCCTCGATCACGCCTTCCCGCACGAGGTAGTCGGCGAAGGTGGCGAGCGGGTCGCGCTCGGATTCGAGTTCCCGTTCTCCCTCGGACTTGTAGAGCCGCTCATCGTCCGACATCGAGTGGCTGTAGGGCCGGGTGACATGCGCGTGCACGAGCGCCGGACCGTGGCCGGACCGCACGTATCGCGCGGCGCGCCGCATGACGACGTAGCTCTCGAGCGGGTCCGTTCCATCGACCTCTTCGACGTGGAGGTTCGGGTAGTTCCGCACGAGACTCGAGATGCTGCCGCCGGCCGTGTTGACCTCCACCGGCACGGAAATCGCGTATCCGTTGTCCTCCACGAGGAAGAGGATGGGAAGCTGCAGGTTGGAGGCGGTGTTGATCGCCTCCCAGAACTCTCCTTCCGAGGTCGTGCCGTCCCCCGTACACACGAGCACGATCTCATCCGATTCCACCTGCGGGGCGACGGCGTCGAGTCCGTCGAGGCCGGCGGTCCGCGCGCGAGCGATGCCCTCCGCGCACCCCACCGCCTGGTTGAACTGTGTGCCCGTCGGGCTGGAGGGCGTGACGAGGTGCAGGGCCGGAGAACCGAAGTGCGCCGGCATCTGCCGTCCGCCAGTCGACGGATCTTCCTCCGCCCCGACCGCGCCCAGGAACATCTCGTAGGGAGACATGCCGAGCTCGAGGCAGAGCGCGCGGTCGCGGTAGTAGGTGAAGAACCAGTCGTGCCCCGCTCTGAGCGCGCGGCCCGCCGCGACGAGGAGCGCTTCGTGTCCGGCGCCGGAAATCTGGAAGAAGACGCGGTTCTGCCGCTTCATCGCGATTTCGCGGTCGTCGATCGTCCTCGACGTATACATCGTGCGATACATCGCGAGGAGGTCTTCGGCCTGGAGGTCCCGCCATTCGGGGCGGGCGAGGGCGCTGAGCGCGCGCTCCAGATCGTCGGTCTGGTCGATAGGGGTTGCCATGTATGTCCAGGTAATCAGGAAGAGTTTGGGTGCCGGGTCTCCGGGCTCTGGAGACTCGCCACGACTCCGCCTTCGCCCTCCGCAACCGCCCCGCCCCAACCGCGACGAAGACCCGGCGGGGAATCTAAGCACCCCTGCCGCGTCTAGAAACCGACCTTCAGAAAGCGGCGCAGGCGCGGGAGAATCGAGTCGGCGTGGTCCGCGATGGGGTCCCCCTCCCCGCTCTCGGGCATGAGCTGGCTCAGCGCGTGCAGCATCGCGACGGCGTAGTCGGAGAACGACCGATAGGGCGGCGCGTGGCGGAATCCCCACGCCCCCGCGGGAAGCAGGAGGAGCCAGCGCAGGTCGCCCGCCAGCTGGATCAGGTCCCCTTCATCCAGCGCCAGCTTCGGTTCGCCCATGGCCAGCCGCGTCAGCGCGGCCATGAAGAGGGCCGACGCTTCCGGCGAGAGCAGCTCGAGATCGGGGTAACGCGCCAGAACCCGGGAGGCGAAGGAGGGCTCGAGGCCCTCGGGCGCGGCGAGTCGCTGGGCGAGGGTCGTGGGCTCTCCGTCGCCCAGAATCAGCCACTCGAGTCGAAGGGGAGGGAAGGCTCGCTTCAGCGCCGCCAGAAACTCGGCCCGCGGGCCCGCCCTCGAGGACGCGCCGGCGTCCCGTTCGTAATTCGACAGCGTGCCGAGACTCACGCGTGCGGGCTCGGGCAACTCCGCGTTGACGCGGCCGCGAAAATCGCGCAGCGACAAGCCCTGAATATCTTTACGGAAGAATCTCAATCGTGATTGAACGGTGTCCATATATCTGAACATACGGATTGGCGGCTTCCCGTTGCAACCGTGCGGAGCCGGTACGTGTTGACTCAGCGTTACCTTCCGGCTTGGCATGCTTCAGATCCATCCTTAAAGGTGTCGGTCACATGAGCTTCCCAAGAAACCATGGTTTCCCCGGCTGCCGGCTCGGCGGGCCGCTGAGCTTCGGGATCGCCTGTCTCATCGTCCTCTTCATGCCGGCGTCGGAGTTGCGCGCGCAGGACGGTCCGGGGCAGCGCGAACCGGAAGGGGTGCCGCCCGCTACGCTCGAAGGCCTCGCGGTCCGTACGGCGGAGGCGCCCGCCATCGACGGAGTCCTGGACGATGCGGCCTGGAACGGCGCTCCGGTGATGACGGACTTCATCCAGCGCGAACCCTTCGACGGGCAGCCGGCGTCCGAACGCACCGAAGTGCGCATGGTGTTCGACGACGAGGCCATCTACGTGGGGATCTGGGCCTTCGACGGGGATCCGGCCGCGATTATCGCCGGGGATCGGATCCGGGACGCCGAGGTTTCCGAGGCCGACCACGTCCTGCTCGCGTTCGACACCTACCACGACTTCCAGAACGCGTTCGTGTTCGGGACGACGCCGGCGGGCATCGAGTACGACGGACAGGTTGCCAACGAAGGCCGTGGCGGCGGTTTCTTCCTGGGGGGCGGTTTCAACACCCAGCGGCGGATGCAATCCGGCGCCGGCGGAGGCTTCAACAAGAACTGGGATGGCTCCTGGAACGTCGCGACGAGCCGTGACGGCGAAGGCTGGTACGCGGAGTTCCGGATTCCCTTCAACACGCTCCGCTACGGGACCGATCCGACCTGGGGCTTCAACGTCTCCCGTCAGATCCGGCGCCGGAACGAGGAGTCCTTCTGGGCCGCGGTCCCCCGCGAGTTCAACCTCTACCGGCTCAACTACGCGGGCCACCTGACGGGGCTCGAGCTTCCCTTCCGGCGACTCGGCTCGGTTACGCCGTACATGCTGGGTTCGACGGCGCGGGACTACGCGGGCGGGCAGACGGCGTTCGAGCAGAACTACGATGTCGGCGGCGAGGCCAAGCTCCAGCTCACGCGGGGAATGACGCTCGACGCGACGTACAATACGGACTTCGCGCAGGTAGAGGTGGACGACCAGCAGGTCAACCTGACGCGCTTCAGCCTGCTCTTCCCCGAGAAGCGCCCCTTCTTCCTCGAGAACGCGGGGTTCTTCGCGGTCGGGGGCGGTGGGGCGGATCTCTTCTTCAGCCGCCGCATCGGCATCGCCAACGGGCGGCAGGTGCCGATCACCGGCGGCGCCCGCGTCTCCGGGCGCGCGGCCGGGTTCAACGTCGGGATGCTGCACATCGGGACGGATGGGATCGAGGGCATCCAGGGCGCGAACGCGTATTCGGTCGCCCGGGTGGCGCGCGAACTGCCGAACCGGTCGCGGATCGGCGGGGCCTTCATCAACCGCGACGGGAGCGCTTCCGGCGACTACAACCGGACCTACGCGGTGGATGGGCAGCTGGGCCTGGGGGAGGCGTGGACGTTGACGGCGTGGGGGGCGAGGACGGCGACCCCCGGCCTGACGGACGCGGACGGGGCGTTCGACGCGACCTTCGGTCTCACGACCCGCAAGTGGCGGGGGAACCTCCAGTACCAGTACTTCGGCGAGAACTTCAACCCCGAAGTGGGCTTCCTGCGGCGGACGGGGCACCAGTACTACCAGGTCTTCCTCA
>JAPPBA010000147.1 GCA_026705295.1 Candidatus Palauibacter australiensis | reverse complement strand
ACCGCCGGCCCCAGCGGCCTCGTTGCACCATCGAGCACCTTGAAGGCCGCCCCCCACCCCCCGTCCGCGCTCGCCAGACAGAAAACCCCCTCCGCCCCCTCCTTGGCGAGAATCCGACCGGAACTCGCCCGCATCAGGTTCGCCGAGAGCGCCGCGGGACCCGAAACCAATGTCGGATGCGTCGTCATCGCCGTCACAACGGATCGAACGGCCGCCTCCGACGAGGCGCCGAAATCCGCGAACGCCCGCGCCATGTCCCGCAGAGGAAGGGCCGGCGTGGGCAGGCCGCAGCCATCCGTTCCCCACGGCAGGCGCTCGCAATCCTTACCCAGCCACGCCGAGAGTTCGCGACGGATGATCCGCTGCAGCGGGTGCTCCGGCTCGTGGTAACCCGCCACGGGCCAGCCGCGGGCGAGGCAGAGCGCCAACAGCGCCGCATGCTGACCCGAACAGTTGTTGTGGATCCGTGCCGGCAGGCGCCCCGCCCGATCCATCCCCCGGGCCGCGCCGTCGTCGAACGGCCGATGCGGCCCGCAAGTGAACATCTCCGGCGTCAACTCCGCCGCGTCGATCACCGACTGCACGACCTCCAGGTGCCGCGGCGTGCCATGATGCGAAGCGCACGCCAGCGCCAGCGCCTCCGCTCCGAGCCCGAGGCGTTCGAGCACGCCGTCTCTGACCGCCGGCAGGATCTGGAGCGGCTTCATCGAAGAGCGCCAGAAGGCCATCAACTGCGGATCGCCGAAGGCGTGGCTGCGACCGGCGGGACCGGCTTCGCGGACCAAGCCGTAGACGAGATGGGCCGATTCCCGCGTTCCGGCCCGATCCACCGTGACGCGGATCGGTTCCATCACCCCTCCGCTCCCGCGCTCGGCGGCGCGAGCCGGGCCCAGGCTCCGGCCGTCGCGCTCCCTTCGATCAAGTCGTCGGCCATGCGGGACAGATCCGCCGGACGGTCCACATCGTACCAGGGCGGCAGCTCCGCGCAATCGAGCCGCAGCGATGCGGCGCGCGCGCGCGTCCAGGCGAACAGCCCCGGCGTCGACCAGGGGGCTCCGACGAAGAGATCGCGGGCGCGGGGCCACGCGGACCGGCGCAGTCCGATCGCGTAGTATCCGCCGTCCAGGCTCGGGCCAAGGGCCAGCGGGCTACCGGCCAGCGCGGCGAAGGCCCGCACGACGAACTCGGCCGGGAGCGTTGGATGGTCGCTTCCGAGCGCGACCGCGCGGTCGACGCCCTCTCGAAACGCGCGGGCAAACGCCAGCTCGAGCCGGTCACCAAGCGCCCCGCCGGATTGCAGCCGGACGCGGACCGCGGGGTACCGCGAGCCCAGTCGCTCGATCGCTCCGGGACGGTCGGGGACCCACAACTCCACGGCGACTCCGTCCGGTGCGAGCTTCATGGCGTCGTCTAGGAACGCCTCGTACAGGACGGCGCTCCCCTCCCTGGTCAGCTCGGGATGGAGGCGCGTCTTGACGTAGCCCGGCTCGGGCAGGCGGCCGAAGACGAGGAGGCGGGGGCGCCTGCTCTCAACGCTCAAGGCGGGGTTTCGCCACAGGTACTAGCGGGTGCTGACCTCGATTACTCCGCCCTCGGCGCCCGGCCGGCGATAGCGGGGCGGAACCATGCTCTGGTGGTACAGCCGGATCGACACGATCTCCTCCGCGGGAATCCGCCGCAGGGCGGTGACCGCGTCGTTCTGGTTGAAGTCGCCGTCCACGACGAGAAGCGGGATCTGGTACGACTGCGACATCCGCGGCCGCGGTTGGACGCTGCCGCTTCCGTCGCGCATCCACGGGTTGTCGTTCCCGCCCCGGAAGTGGATCTCACCCTCGAAAACGATCAGTTCCCGATGATGGGTGAGCGCCTCGTAGGCCGACCGGTACCCGGCGTCACGGATCTCGCTGCCGGTGATGATGAGCCGGGTGTACGTCCCGGGGCGAGGGTTGCCCGCACACGCCATTGCCGCCATCAGGGCCATCGTGGTTGCAATCGCGGCCGACCGTCGCATGCGCTCTCTCATCGCTCGTCTCCTCACCTCTCTGAGTCGCTAGCTAGCGATCCCCGCTGGGCTCTCCGCTTCGCGTACCTTCCGCACTCCGCTCCTCCGCGGCGCGCGCCGCGACCGTGAGCAGCGCTTCGGGGGAATCGGCCTCCCTCAGGAGGTCCATTGCGACCATTATCTGCGCGTCCCGCACGGCCCGACTGCGGAGCTGGGGCACCTCCCCGAACTCCGCGCCGGCCAGCTCATCCGCGATGAGCCAGTCGACATAGGTCTGCGACTGGTCGAAGAGTTCCCTCCCGACCTCGGCTCCCGCCTCCACGAGCGCCGTCCAGACCTCTTCCCGCATCCCCTGCGTGACGGAGAAACCTTCGTTGAAATCGTGTTCGTTCGAGTACTCGACGGCCCAGCGGAAGACGATGTTCCGCGGGATCGCCCCCGAGCGCGTCGCGAGGCGTCGCAGCTCCTGCTCCTCCGTGGAGAGCGTGTCGCGGTAGACGACCAGGTCCGGAGTAATCCCGCCGCCTCCATACACCGTCCGGCCGCCCGTCGTCGTAAACTCCTCACGGTCTTCCGTCTCCGACCGCGCCGCGATCGGTTCACCCGAAATCGCCACGGCGCTCGCCGCGAGGTCGCGGAGCGCGCTCTCCCGGTCGAAATCCTTCGTGATGGAGCGCCCCGCCGGCGTGTACCAGCGGGCCGTTGTGACCTTCATGCTGTTGTTCCCGGAGAGGCCGTACAACGTCTGCACGGAACCCTTGCCGAACGTCGTGGTGCCCACGACGACCGCCCGGTCGTGGTCCTGCAGCGCGCCAGCCACGATCTCGGATGCGCTCGCGCTGAGGCCGTCCACGACGACGACGATCGGGATATCCGCGTAGCGATCCTCGCTGGAGGCGCGGAACAGGTAGTTCTGCTCCTCGAGGCGTGAGCGCGTCTCGACCACGGGCCTGCCCCGCTCGAGGAACAGGTCCGTGACGTCGATTCCCGCGGGCAGCAGGCCGCCGGGGTTCCGCCGCAAGTCGAGGATCAGTCCGCCGGCCCCTTCAGCGACGAGGCGATCCAGCGTCGCGACCAGTTCCTCCTTCGCCTCACGGCTGAAGCCGCGCAGCGTCACGTAGCCGATAGCGCCGTCGAGGACGAAACCCTGCGCCTGCGCCACCTGGATGACATCGCGTACGATGCGGATCGCGAGCGGCCGGTCCACGCCTACCCTCGCGATCGTGATGTTGACCGGCGCCCCCTTCTCCCCACGCAGCGTGTCCACGGCCTTGTCCACCGACCAGCCCTCGGCCGACTCGCCCTCGACCTCGATGATGCGGTCGCCGACCTCGAGTCCCTCGCGGAGGGCCGGTGAGTTCGGGAGCACCTGGACGACCGTGATCCAGTCATCCTTCACGTCGATCCGGACGCCGAGCCCCCCATAGTTGCCCGTTGTCGTGAGGCGCAGATCCTCGGAATCCCGGGGTTCAAGGAAGGTCGTGTACGGGTCGCCCAGATTCTCGAGCATCCCGTCGATCGCCATCTGGTACAACTCCTCCGGCGGGATCTCGTCAACGAAACGGGCGGAGATCAGACGGTGGATCTCATCCAGGAGCCGGCGGCTTTCCCCACCGCTCGCGGCCCCGCTCTGGTTGATCAGCCAGCCGCCGGTCGCAAGGGCGATGGCGCCGACCAGCACTCCCGTCGTCCAGGATCGCTCCACTCTCATGCATCCTCCGTGGTGGCGGCCCCGTCATGAGGGGCCGCGTTCGAGCGGCCGTCCGCCGCTACCGTCAATGTCACACCGCGCCGTCAACGAGGAAAGTTCACCGCTCGAAACCGGTCCGGCAGCCTCTCCTGAAGGGATGCCAGAATCCGGGCCTCCACCTGATCCGGAGTGCCCGAGCCGTCGAGGATCGCGACCCTCTCCTCCTCCGCCGCCAGCGCTCGATACCCTTCTCGCACGCGCTCGCGGAACGATCGCTTCTCCAGCTCGATCCGGTCGGGCTCGGACCCGAAGAAGGCCAGTTGGCCGGGATCATCCTGATCCTGCCCCTGGCGATCCAATCCCACGTTCACCGGTACGTCGAGCACGAGGTAGAGTTCCGGAAGGAGGCCGCCCGTCGCGGCGCGCGTGACCTGTTCGATTGTCTCCGCGGCGACGCCGCGCGCCCACCCCTGGTAGACTCGCGTGGAAAGCTCGAAGCGGTCGCAGAGGACGATCTCGCCGCGCTTCAGCGCGGGCCGGATCACCTCCTCTACGTGGGCGCGGCGGGCCGCCGAAAAGAGGAGCAGCTCCGCGATGCCGTCGAGCCGCAGCTCCGGCCGGTCGAGGAGCACGCTCCGGATCGCCTCCGCCGCGGCCGTACCCCCGGGTTCCCGAGTCACCGTGCGCGGCACGCCGGCCCGGGACAACCGTTCGGCCAGCCGCTCGATCTGGAGCGACTTCCCCGACCCCTCCGGTCCCTCGAATACGAGGAAGCACCCCTTCATTCAGTCGTAGTACTCCACGCCGAGGTGGGTGATCTGCTCCTCCCCCTTAAGCCAGCGCAACGTGTTCTTGAGCTTCCAGTGCTGGATGAAAATGTCGTGTTCCGGATAAAGGTCCGGAGCCGTCTGCGGCGCCTTGAAGTAGAAGGACAGCCATTCCTGGACTCCCGACAGTCCGGAGCGCGCCGCGAGGTCGAGAAAGAGCGCCAGGTCCAGAACGATGGGCGCGGCCAGAATGGAGTCGCGGCACAGAAAGTCGATCTTGATCTGCATGCCGTACCCCATCCAGCCGAATATGTCGAGATTGTCCCATCCTTCCTTGTTGTCGCCGCGCGGCGGATAATAGTTGATACGGACCTTGTGATACATCTCTCCATAGAGGTCCGGGTACATGTCCGGCTGCAGGATATATTCGAGGGCTCCGAGCTTCGATTCTTCCTTCGTCTTGAAACTCTCGGGGTCGTCGAGCACTTCGCCGTCCCGGTTGCCGAGGATATTCGTCGAGAACCAGCCGTTGAGGCCGAGCATGCGCGCCTTGAGACCGGGAGCCAGAATCGTCTTCATCAGCGTCTGGCCCGTCTTGAAGTCCTTCCCCGCAATCGCCACGCCCCGTTCGGCGGCGAGCGCGAGGAGCGCGGGGATGTCGCAGGTCAGATTCGGCGCCCCGTTCGCGAACGGCACCCCCTCCATGAGCGCGGCCCAGGCGTAGAGCATCGAGGGCGCGATATCCGGGTGGTTCTCCTCCATGGCGCGCTCGAACGAGGCCGGGCTGTCGTGGACCGGACTCGGCTTCATGAAGATCTCGGTCGAGGCCGCCCACACCATCACGAGGCGGTCGCAGCCGTTCTCCGCCCTGAACCGGCGGATGTCCTCGCGGAGCTGCTCGGCGAGTTCCCGCTTGTTCGGATCCGTCTTCACGTTCGGGCCGTCGAGCTTCTTCACGTAGGCGCGGTCGAAGGCGGCCGGCATCGGCTCGATGCTCCGCATGAAGTCCGCCAGCGGATCGATGTCCTCGGGCCGGAGGACGCCGCACACCTTGGCGGACTCGTAGGCGTTGTCCGGGATCGGGTCCCAGGCCCCGAAGACGAGGTCGTCCAGTTCGGCCAGCGGTACAAAGTCGCGGATGAACGGGGTGCGGTTCTCCGTCCGCTTCCCGAGCCGGATCGTGTTCATCTGCGTGAGCGACCCGATGGGCCGGTTCCGCCCCCGGCGCGCCGCCTCCACGCCGGCGATGAAGGTGGTCGAGACCGCTCCGAGCCCTACGAGGAGGACGCCGAGCGTTCCTTCGGCCGAGGAGATGGTTTCAGGTGATCTATCCGAATCCACGATGCCGGTTCACTCCGTGTCTGTTCAGTTCGACTTGGGGGGCGGCTCGCCGTCGGGCCGCGTATTCCGGTACACCCACCAGATCCGCTGGAAGGCGGTCAGGTTGGTGAGAATCGCGAGGACGATGATCACGACCCTGAGTACG
>JAPPBA010000146.1 GCA_026705295.1 Candidatus Palauibacter australiensis | reverse complement strand
AATCCGACCGCCGAATCCCGTAAGCTGAACGATCACAACGACATGGGAATCCGAAAGCTCATGTCGCCGTAGGCATTCAATTCGATACCCTTCACGTTGGCGGGGCCGACCGACGGGAAGCCCCGCTGGAGACCCAGCCCTTCGGCCTCCAACTGGACTTGGTGCTCCACGTCATGGAGCGCGTGGAGCGCGAGGTAGAGGAAGTTGCCCGATCCGCAGGCCGGGTCGAGCACCGTGAAGGCCCGCAGCCTTTCGAGGAATGCGCCCAGCGCGTTCTCCGCGCGTCTCCGCTGCCGCGTCGCCGCACCCTTCGACTTCGCCGTGCCCGCCCGCTTCAAGCTGTCGGCGATCCGGCTCTTCACGGTCTCCCACTCCGCCAGCAGGGGACGGACGATGACGGGATCGATGATCCGCATGATCTTGTCCCGGTCCGTGTAGTGCGCCCCGAGTTGGGAACGCTTGTCCGGGTCGAGGCCCCGCTCGAACAGCGTGCCGAGGATCGAGGGGTCGATGCTCGACCAGTCGAGTCCGGAGGCTTCCAGAGTCGTTTGAATCTGCTCTCTGTCCATGGGGAGGGCGGCGTCGTCCTCGAACAGCCCGCCGTTGAACCAGTCCACATCCTCGAACCCGACCTCGCCGCCCGTGGACATCGCCCCGAACAGCTTCCGGGCCAGGTCCGCAAACTTTTCCGGCTTCCGCCGCGCGCGCCTCAACATCCGGGTGAACATGTCGTTGGGAAGCAGTCCCACATCCTCGGCGAACATGCAGAACACGAGGCGGTTCACGAAGTGGGCCACATCCTCCGGGCCGTGGCCCTGATCGCGGAGCGACTGAGCCAACAATGCAAAGTGCCTCGCGGCCCGTTCCGTCAGTGTCTGCCGCGTCTCGCCCGGCCGCAGCCGCTTCGGGTCGGACATGGCCCACTTGAGCTTGTCGCGGACCGCGCCGTCCGCGAGATCGTCAAGCTCGAACTCGTGTGTCTTGCTGACCGAGTTGGTCCAGTTCGTCCGAATCTGGAACCGGCGCATGTCCGAGACGATCAGCAGCGGCGGGTTCTCCAGCGCGAGCGCGTACTGCCTGAGCTGGTTGAACGCGGCGTCGAGGTTCGCGTGCTTTCCCTTGTACTCCCAAGCGAAGTGATGCCGCTTCCACACGTCGGCCCAGCCTCCACCGCCCGAGTCCTTCGCCGCTCCCTTCTCGAAGCAGTAACGGTTCCCCTTGGGATCGGCTTCCGCGGGCGTCTGCTCGCCGAGCAGACGGCACAGGTCGATGAAGTGCTCCTGCGCCGCGGAGCGTTCCTTCAGCTCCGAGGCGTGCCATTTCGCGATGAACTCGTTCGGGGTCATCTGAGGGACTCTCCGCTTGCCGTCGGCGGTTCACATGGGCCAACGCGCCTCGTCGCGGCGCTCGACCAGTCGCCATCAATGTATCACGCCTTCGAGCGTCATCGGCGCGACCCCCACGTCGCGGGAGGGCTTAGCGGGAGGCCGTCGCCCCCGTCAGGATGCCACCTCGGGCGCTTCCCGATTAGATTGGGTGGATCAACGCCGCGCGGAGCCAGCCAAGGGAGGCCCGCAGCAGATGCTCGCGCGTGCAACGTCTTTCAGTACAACGCCGATGGAGGGAGCAGCTACTTGGGCAGGGTCATACTCATCACCGGAGCCTCATCCGGCATGGGCCGGGAGGCGGCGATCCTGCTGGCCCGCGCGGGCCACACCGTCTACGCTGGCGCGCGCCGGGTGGATCGCATGGAGGATCTGCCGGAACACGGCATCACCCCGGTCGAGATGGACGTCTCGAAGGGCGAGGACAACGAGCGAACCGTGCGCCGAATCATCGACGCCGACGGACGCATCGACGTTCTGATCAACAACGCGGGCTTCGGCCTCTACGGGACGGTCGAGGACATCCCGCTCGAAGACGCCAGATACCAGTTCGAGGTGAACCTGTTCGGCCTCGCCCACCTCACCCAGCTCGTCCTGCCGCACATGAGGGAGCAGGGTGCGGGCCGGATCGTCAACACCTCCTCGATGGGCGGCCGGATCTTCACGCCCTTCGGGGCATGGTACCACGCGACCAAGCACGCGCTCGAAGGCTGGTCGGACTGCCTCCGCATCGAGACCGCGCCGTTCAACATCCAAGTCGTGTTGATCCAGCCGGGCCTCATCCAGACCGAGTTCGGCCATGTGGTGGGAGGGAGCCTTCAGAAATACTACGCCGACAGCGCCTACAAGACCGGTCTGGACCGGTTATTCGCGATGGCGTCCGACCCCAAGGCCGCGAGTCGCGGCACTGACGCCAAGGTGCTTGCCCGCGTGTTCGTCGAGGCGGCTACCGCCGCCCACCCGCGACGGCGATACGTGAAGGGCGCGACGGCGCGCCCGCTGATGTTCATCCGCAAGTGGTTCGGCGACGGCATCTACGAATCCGTGCTCCGCCGTACCTTCGGATGACGCCGCCGAGCCTTGCCATGTCAGCCTCGCACTCCCGCCACTTCCACCGGGTTTTCCGGCCATTTCAACCCGGTAATCCCCGATTCGAATCCATCGGCAAGAAGGGCAGATCGTGCAGTCCCCATTGAACTTACGTGACTTCTTGCCTTGATTCTCGATGCTTCCGCCCTGCCGGCCCGGCAGGTTGCCTGAAGCGCAAATTCCGGCAGGAAATCGTC
This sequence comes from Candidatus Palauibacter australiensis, assembly GCA_026705295.1. Classification (NCBI taxonomy): domain Bacteria; kingdom Pseudomonadati; phylum Gemmatimonadota; class Gemmatimonadia; order Candidatus Palauibacterales; family Candidatus Palauibacteraceae; genus Candidatus Palauibacter; species Candidatus Palauibacter australiensis. The sequence continues at coordinate 79,869 of JAPPBA010000146.1, read as the reverse complement.
TAAAGTCATACAGGACTGCACGATCTGCGTTTCCTGCTGTTGTACTGGACCCTGAGGCTACCTTTCGTGGCCACGCTCCGCGCGAACCCTGCAAGGCTGACGAGGGGCTCCGCCCCCTCGACCCCCCCGACGAGATCCGCACTCTGGAACAGTACGCGGTTGGGGAACCACGCCCTTCGCCTCCTTGAGGCGTTCCCGGGCCGCCATTCCCTACGCGGCCATCGCCTCCTGCAAGCGTGTCGGCCATCCAGAGGTGAACAGTGCAGCGTGGGCCGAGAGGCCCGAGCGTACCCAGCGGGTGGCGGTTGTCCTTGATCCTTGAGGTCACGAGGGGGAGGCGGGGCCGCGTTGCGACCACCTTCCGTGTTCCTATTCCGACCACCGTCGTTGCGATCTCCAGCCGCTTGCCACAGACCGAGAGGATCAACCAAGCTATTCCCCAATGCCCGTCAACCTTGGACAAACTCAGGCCCGCCGACACTGCGGACGCGTCTTGCGTCCCGACTTCCGTAGGAGGAATCAGTGAGTACGAATCCCGAACCACTGACACGCACGATTCGCTGGCTCCAAGGATACTCCGCCCTGATGACCGTTGCGCTGGTCGTCCTGTTCTTCAGGAGCGTCACGGCGACAGACGGTGTGCTGAGGGTGCGCGGCCTGATCATTGAGGACACCGCCGGTCGCGAGAGGATTCTCGTGGGCGCGCCGATTCCCGAAGCGGCCAACCGTTTCCGCACCGACGAAGCCAGGGTGCGGGAGGTCTGGGGACCCCGGTTTTCAGAGGAGTATATGAGTTGGTACCAAGACTACAACCACTCGACCAACGGTATCCTCATCCTAAGCGAAGATGGCTTCGACCGGATTGCCCTCGGCGACCCGAAGCCCGATCCGAACATCGGCAAGCGCATCGGCCCGAGCACGGGCATGGTGATCAATGACGCCGAGGGATTCGAGCGGATGGGGTACGGACTGCTCGATATCGACGGCACTTATCGCGTAACGCTCGGCCTCGATTCGAATCGCAGCACCGAGGGTCTCGTGTTGTTCTTGGACGACCTGACGGGTGAGGTGGGCGTTACTATGGGTGATGGGGGTGACCGGATCTTTCTCGGCAAAGCGTCCGCCGGACACGGCCTGTCAAGCCTTCCGGATCCGTTTCAAGGGCTACTGCTTAGGCGAGACGGCGAGATCGTGTACGAGAACAACGTCGCAAAGGACCAGTGACCCGGTCGCGGCGAGCCTTGGTCAGTTGGGGTTGGACCGAACGCTGCTTCGCCAGCGGTGCCAAAAAGCTGGGGATCGAAGGGGGGCGGCGCTTCCCCTCGCCAGCCGCGGCGTTCAACGTTGCGTGTGCTGGCTTACGCACCGTAAGAGCGTGAGCCAGCACCGGCGCGGGGGACTCTGGCTCTCCGCAGCACGCGCCCCGGCGCGTTCCTCGCCAACAGCCCGCCGGTTTTTTTGAGGGGAACTCCAGCGACGACTCGGGAGACAGCGCCCGCGCCCGCTCAAGCACATCGAGCGCACCCGTGCTCAACCGTCTGGATCGTCCCGTAGCCGCTGCCCACTGCCGTTGGATCTCCGGGAACCGCGGCCTGGAATCCAGCCGAGAGAAGGGGTTGTTCGCCACCCCATTCCATCTCACTGGCGAACGCGCGAATCCTACAAGTAGAACCCAGGTTCATCGAGTGAGCGAGGGCATTCTCTGTCCTGAAGCCTGCCAGTTCCACGGTCAAGGAATCAAGATCGATTCCGACTGGTTCGTCGGTCTCGATATCGAACTCGATGCCCGGTCTCGGTAGCCATCGCAGGCTCGCTGAGCCTCTCGGCGCAGCGAAGTGATCGCCCGAGCGAACGTGGAACTTGCCTTGGTGCAGCAGGATTGGTTCGTTCACGCCCTTCTGAGGATACTGCTGGAACATGATCCGTCTCGACTTCGGATGGCGGGTACGGTGGGGGTGCGTCGGGGAACTTGGGCTGTTGTACTCCGGCACAACAAGTGCTGATCTCCCCACGTAGGGAACCTCCGGTCTCGCTCGCTTGAGACGCGCTTGACGGGCTGTACCACATAAGGTACATGCATCCGGCAGGCGGCCATTTCAGCGCCTAAACGGCGCCGAAGTCCGATATTGACATCGCACGGAGGCGGGCAAGGGAGTTCGTTCATGGTTGAGGAAAGAGAAGGCGTCGGTTCTTCCTTTGAGGACTATCTGCGCGAGCAAGGGACGCTGGAGGAGACGACGGCGGCGGCCGTGAAGCGCGTCATCGCGTGGCAGTTGAAGGAGGCCATGGCTACGGAGCGCCTGAGCAAGAATGCGATGGCGAGGAAGATGAACACCAGCCGCAGCCAGTTGGACCGGATACTGGATCCCGACAATGATCGGATACAGCTCGCTACGCTGATAGGGGCCGCCGAGGCGCTGGGGCGGCGCCTCCGAATCGAACTCGTGTAGCCGCGCCGGTCAGCGGATGGTGGGGCCGCCGGTTCGGTTGTCGCGGACGAAGCGGTCGCGGGCGGGCATGCGCGTGTCGACGACCGTGGCGGAGTCGACGACGGCATCCGCCGGCAGGAGGTCGTTGAAGTAGAGCATGGCCCCGACCACGGCGTAGACCTCCTCGTCGGTCATCGTTCCCGGCAGGTCGAAGGGCATGGCGCGACGGGTGTAGTCGAACAGCGTCGTCGCGTAGGGCCAGTAGTTGCCAACGGTGGAGCGCAGGCTGCGGTCGTTCGCGAACGGGAACTCATCTCCGGGGATGCGGCCCGTGAGGAGGTCGTTCGGCCCTTCGCGCCCCGTGGGTCCGTGGCAGAGAACACAGCGGTGGCGCTCCCACACCTCCAGTCCCTCCGCGACGGTGCCCTGTCCGGGCGGCAGCCCGGCGCCGTCGGGGCCGATGTCGATGTCCCACGCCGCGATCTGCGACGCCGTCGCGGGCGTCCCGAAGCCGTACACGGGCTCGGCCGCGCCCGCCCGCCCGGTCATCCCGTCGCCCGGATCGGTCGTCACGACCGTAGCCGCGCCGGGTACGGCGTTGCCGGCCTCCACGCCGCCCGCGGAGTCGTCCGCACCGCAGGCCGCCAGCGCCGGCACGACGGCCGCCACCACCACCAGCCGCGAGACCGCATTGGCGCGGCTCATACCGGCGCGAACTCGATCGAGCCGTCGCTCGCCACGCGCCACCCGCGGATCGCATTGGAGTGGTAGCGTGTGCCGGGCCCGCGCGCGTCGAGAACCTGCTGGCGGACCGGCTGCCTGTACCCCGTCTCGTCCGTCGCGCGGCTCAGCAGGTGCGCCGCGCCGCCGTCCCACTCCCAGGCGTGGCGGAACCGCGTCGTGCACTTGGGCAGCACGGGCTCCTGCAGCACCGCGTCGTGCCAGGAATCGCCGCCGTCCGTACTCACCTCCACGCGCTCGATCAGACCGCGGCCGGTCCACGCGTAGCCCGAGATCTCGACAAAGCCGGGCCCCGGCAGCCGCCGCGGGTAGGTCGGGTAGGTGATGATCGACTTCGCATCCATCACGAAGGAGAACTGCCGTGACGTCCCGTCCGGGAGCGGATCCGTGTACTTGGACGTCTCATCGCGGAACATCGCGGGGCGGTCGGAGAGTTCGATGCGCCGGATCCACTTCACGCTCGCGTTGCCCTCCCACCCGGGCAGGAACACTCGCGCGGGGTAGCCCTGCTCGGGCCGGATCGCCTCGCCGTTCTGGGCGTAGGCGATCATCGCGTCGTCCCACGCCTTCTCGATCGGGATGCTGCGGCCCATGACCGCCGCGTCCGACCCTTCCGCGAGGAACCACGTCGCGTCCGCGTGCGCGCCCACCTCTTCGAACAGCGTGGAAAGCGCGACGCCGGTCCATTCGCTCGTGCTGAGCAGACCGTCGACCGATTGCGGCGTGTGCTGCGGGCTGGGCGACGGGGCGTAGGCGCCTCCGCCGTTCCCCGAACACTCGATGAAGAGCAGCTTCGAGACCTGCGGAAAGCGCTTCAGGTCATCGAGCGTGAACAGCGTGGGCCGGTCCACCATGCCGTGGATGAGGAGGCGGTAGGTCGCGGGATCGATGTAGGGGATCCCGTGGTGGTGTCGCTCGAAGTGAAGATCCGCCGGGGTCATGATCCCGTGCAGGTCCTGGAGCGGAGTCCGCGAGGAGCCGCCCATCGAACCGGACAGCAGCTTCTCCGGCGTCTCGTGCGGGGAACGGGACCCGACCGTGACGGGACGGGCGCCCGGCACCTTCGTCGGATCCGGCGCCTCCTGGACCAGTCCGCGCGTTGCGCCGGCTGTGATGGCGCCGCCAGCGGCCACCGCGGCTCCAGCGATCAGGGCTCGCCGCGTGAGTCCGGAGCTTTCGTCTCGATCGTTCACGTCGCCTCCGTTTCCGTCGGTCTCGCGCCCCACCTCCGCCCCGTCCCGCGCACGATCCGCGTGCGTGCGCCGACCACATTTGCCGCCGTCACGGCGGGCGGCAAGAGCCGCCGCCGCAGCGGCCTCCCGTCAGCGCGGCGGCCTCCCGTCAGCGCGACGCGTGCCACTCCCGCAGGATCTCCGCCTCCCGCTCCGCGGGGAGTCCCGGCCGCATCTCCCCCTGCCGCTCCGGTGTGCGGGAGAAGTGGAAGTCCAGCGTCGCCTGCGTCGTATCCGCCAGCGAGCGGAACGTCATCCCGTGCGCGACTTCGTTGGAGAGGTCGAAGCGCGCGAACCCTTCCGACCCCGGCGTCGGCGGCCGCCACACCGGCATCTCGGCGTAGGGTCGCACGCCGCGCTCGGCGAGGAACTCGCGGGGCACCCACGTGAACGTCGTCTCGGCCGTCGTCACGGCCCGGATGCCGTACAGGAGTTCGGACATCGGCCGCGGCGTGGCGGGTCCCACGAGGTTGAAGATGCCCGTGTGTCCGCGGTCTGAGGACAGCGCCATGAAGTCGCCGAGATCGCGCACGTCGATGATTTGCACCGGGTCCGTGCCGTCGCCGGGAGACAACACCTCGCCGCCCCGGTGGATCCGCACGGGCCAGTACGTGAAGCGGTCGGTGGGATCGTCGGGTCCGATGATGAGGCCGGGCCTGAAGATCCCGTAGCGGTCGGGGAAGATCCGCATCGCCTCGCGCTCGGACTCCGCCTTCGCGAGGCCGTAGGGGAGCCGCGTGATGTCGGCGGTCGCACGGTCCACGCCGGCCGTCTCGTACGTGTAGGAGGGCACGGCGGACGTCATCGGCACGGTGGAGTGGCTCGCGTACGCCGAGCGCGAGGAGACGTAGTAGAAGTACCCGACCGAGTCGCGGAGGAACTCCCCGATGCTCGTCACCCAGTCGGGACGAGCCGTGGAGTTGTCAATCACGACGTCCCAAGTCCGGCCGCGCAGCGACTCGAAGTCCCCGTTCCGGTCCCCGACGAGTTCCTCGACGCCCTCGAACATGCCGGGGCGGCTGCCGCGGTTGAAGATCGTCACCTCCAGCCCCTGCGCGAGCGCCGATCGAACCTGGTAGGGGCCGATGAAGCCGGTCCCGCCCAGGATCAGCAGCGTCCGGGCCTGCCCCGCGGGCGCCCGGTTCGCGGACGGTCGGGGCGAGAGGGCGCGGGCCGCGCCGGGGACGCCGAGCCCGAGGGCGGCGCCCGCCGCAGCCGTGACCTTCAGAAAATCGCGACGATTCGAATCTGTGGACATCATGAACTCCCTTTCTGGTTCCGTCTTCATGGTTCCGTCCGTGCGCCTCGTCTCAGTTCGCGGTGCCGTCGAGCAACTCGAAGATCCGCAGCACCGCGACCGGGTTCGCGCCCGGACTCGCGATGCCGCCGAAGTTGTCGGCGTGTGCCGTAAGGTCGATGCGCACCGCCGCGTCCTCGGCGCTCACTCCCTGACCGTGGAGCGCGACGGACTGGTCCCACAGGTCCCGCATGTAGGCCTGCAGGTGGTCGATTCGCTCTCGCTCCCGGTACGGCTCGCCGTGGCCGGGGATGATCCAGTCGAAGTCGAGCGCCTTCAGGCGGTCGAGCGTCTCGACCCACTCGTTCACGTACCCATCGCCCATATAGGGGAGACCGGCGGTGAGCATGTCTCCGGTGATGATCACGCGGTCATCCGGGAGGTAAACGATGACGTCGCCCTCCGTGTGGGCGCGCCCGAAGAAGTGGAACTGGATCTCGCGTCCGCCCTTATAGAGCGTGAGCCGCTCCGAGAGCGTCGTGTTGGGGGGCGTCGGGACGACCTCCTGCAACTGGGCGTAGTAGGTCCGCTGACGTTCGAGCGTGGCCTCCAGCTCCGCGCGCGCCGCCGCGTCCGTCATCGTGTCGAGCGTTGCCTCCATCTGCCCGATCCGCCCCGGGATCGATCCCACGAAGAGTTCGTAGGAGCGGCCCGAATTCGAGCGTCCGGCCGCGATCGCCGCGCGGGTCGCCTCGTGGCTGATGATCTCGACCTCCGGCGGATACACCTGGTTGCCGTGCGCGTGGTCGAAGTGCCAGTGCGTGTTCGCGGCGTAGCGCACAGGGTTGTCGGTGATCGAGCGCAGGTCCTCGATGAGGGCGCTCGCCGCCGCGGGGGAAATGTGGGAATCGACGAGGAGCACGTCCGCCTCGTTCACGACCACGCCGGCGTTCGATCCCACGACGAGGTCGCTGGCGCCGCGCGCGTGATAGACCCCCGGCACGACCTCCGTGAACGCGAAGTGGACGGCCTCCGTCGTCGCTGCCCCGCCCTCCGCGCCGCTGCCGTCATCGCCGCCCGTTCCTGCGCCGCTATCCGGCGCGCAACCGACACAAAGCCAGATTCCCGCGAGGAGGGTGGGTGGAAGCGCGCTCCGGCGGCGGACCGCTCCGGCGTACGGGTGCTCAAGTCGATGTTGTCTGCCGGCCATGAACGCCTCCCGGTGCGCGAGATCGGCCAAGGGTCGCAAAATGTTGGCGCAGCCGATCCCGGAACAGACGTCCGGCCGCGGCGCGGCCCGGGAGGGGTCAGGTGCGGGACCCGCCGAGGCCAAGCCGGGCGGGAAGCCCCGCGACGTACGCCCGGACTTCGCGTTCGATAGGGCTCGTTTCGCCTTCGCTTCCCTCGCCGCCGGCCGCCCGCAACCCGGTGTAGAGTTCGATCGCCGCTTCGAGTGCGGCCACGCACGCCGCGGCGTCGACGCCTCCAACCGTCCGTTCGAGGTCGGTCGCGAAGGCGGGGAGCCGGTCCTCGATCCGGCGCACGCCGGTCGCCTCGACGCCGGCTCCGAGGAACGCCAGCGGTCCCAGCACGGCGGTCCGAAGCAACGTCAGTCCGTCCAGCGCCTCGAAGATCTCCCCGCGCTCGATCTTGTCCGCGAGGTAGTGCGCCCAGATCCAGAAGCGATCCTCGATCCAGTCCGGATCCGCGGCCGGGTACCGGGGGGCGGCCCGCGCGAACGCCGCGCTCAGGCAGCCATCGACCTCCCACAGGATGACCGGATCCTCGATCCGTTCGTGCGCGTCGTCGAGCGACACGAACTTCAGGTCCACGTGCAGGGGGGGAGGACCGTAGAGGCACACGAGCAGGCGCGGCTCTCCCACGTGCTCCCCCGTGAAGCCGGCCAGAAACGAGGGATCGAGTTCGGCGGCGACCGCCTGCTGCCGGTCGAGGATCTCCGGCCAGGCCCCCGGTTCCACCGCCAGCACGAGGTCGAGATCCGAAAACTCGTCGATCTCGCCCACGATGAACGAGCCGCCCGCCGCGAGGCCGACGATGCCGTGGATCCCGGGTACAGCCTCAACCGCGCGCTCGAGAAAGGCGCGATGGCGGGTCGGCATGTGGTTGTAGGTGCGAACCACGATCAGAGTTCGGCGGTGAGATCGGCGCGGTAGCCCTGGAGTTCGGCGCGCTCGTCTTCGGGTAGTGCGGGATCTGTGAGGTCGAGGGTGGCAAGCTGGTCGCGCACCAAGCGGGCGACGAGGAGCCGCATCCAGGGCTTCGAATCGGCGGGGATCGCGTACCACGGCGCCCACGGGCGGGCCGTCGCGTTGATCGCATCCTCGTACGCGGCCATGTACTCGTCCCAGTGTTGCCGTTCCTCGATGTCGGCGCGATTGAACTTCCAGTTCTTGTCGGGACGGTCGATGCGGCGCAGGAAGCGGCGGGCCTGCTCTTCTTTCGAGATGTTGAGCCAGAACTTCAGGATCACGGTCCCGTTCCGCGCCAAGTGCGCCTCGTGGTCGCGAATCGACTCGTACCGTTCCTCACACCGCTCCATAATCGGCAATTTCCGCGGGAGTTTCTGCCGGTCGAGGAACTCAGGATGAACCCGCACGATGAGCACTTCCTCGTAGTAACTGCGGTTGAAGATCCCGATCCGGCCCTTCTCGGGAAGCCGACGCGTCGTGCGCCAAAGGAAGTCGTGCCTCGCCTCCTCGTTGGACGGCGCCTCGAACGCGTTGATCCGGAAGCCGGCCGGATTCACGCCCGTCATGACCGCCCGCAGCGTCGAGTCCTTGCCGGCCGCGTCCATCGCCTGGAAAACGAGCAGCACGGCGTAGTGGCGGTGCGCGTGGAGACGCCGCTGGAGCCGCGAGATCCTGCGTACCGTGCGCTTCAGTTCCTTTCTCATCTCGCGCTCGGAGGGCGCGTCGGACGGTGGCGCCGTCACCGCCCGGGAGATGTCGAAGTCGCCATCGTAGCTGACCCGGTGCGGACTCTCGGGCGGCGAGAAGTCGATCACGGGAGTTCGGCCCGGTCTCGCGCAGAAGCCGTTCGCGACGGCGTCAGAATCTCGACGAGCGCAGCCAGGTGTCGGCGCGGACCCAGTAGCGGTCGAACTCCCGCCGCGCTTCCTGCGCCTGCGCCGTCTTCTTCTGCGCATCGAGCGCCTGCATGAGGCCGAAGTACGCCCAGCCCTGATTGGGCAGATCATCGAGCGCGCCGCGGTACACCTGTTCCGCCTCCGCCGCCTGGTCGTTCTCGAGCAGGATGGCGCCGAGCGTATGGCGGACCGGCATGTGCCACGCCCGCGGCTCCGAGTAGATGAGTCCGTCCTCCTTCTCGATGCCGTGCTTCAGCACCGCGACGGCGTCCTCCGCCTTCCCCCGCGCGTTGAAGATTTCCCCCGCGAGGATCGAGCGCGGCAGCGCGACGATGTCCGCGAGCGGGCTGTAGCGGAAGGTGGCGGAGGGATCGGCCTCCTCGAGCGCCTCATCGATCTCCTTGAGGTGGTCCTCCGCGACGTCGACGTGCCCCATCCGAAGGTAGGCGAGGCCGCGCGAGAAGCTCCACGCGACGAGTTCCATGGGTTGATCCGACTTCGGCCCGTCGCCCGCCAGGATCTCGCTCCAGCGGCCGAACGCGGCGTAGGTGAGCGGGATGTAGGCCCCCCACGGCCCGCGGTGCCCCGACAGATCCTTCGCCGCCTGGATCGCGACGGCGCTCTGCCCGTCCATCACGGCGGCGTTGAGCAGCATGTGCAGGTTGTGCGAGGGATAGACGCCGGGAGGGCCGCCGTGCGCGGCCTTCTGGTCCGCGTGCCACGCCTGCTGGTTGCCGCGCACCGCGTCGCCCCAGCGGCCGATGTTCATGTAGATGTGCGTCGGCATGTGGTGGATGTGGCTCACGGCGATCTGGCTTCCGAGGTGGTCCGAACACGCCTCGGCCAGACCCGGATCCTGCGATGCCTCCACGAGGTGGATGTAGAGGTGACAGGCGCCGGGGTGGCGGATGTCGCGCGCCAGTACGGTCTCGAGGATAGGGCGGATCTTCTTCACATCCTTCGCCCCGAGATCCACATCGCCGCGCCGGGGGCGCAGCAGCATCCAGGCTTCGGCCTGCAGCGTGAGCACATCCAGATCGTCCGGGTAGCGCGCCGCGACCTTGTCCATCTCCCGCGCGTACAGCGTGTCGAGCATGCGGCGGCGCGAGCGCTCCGGGTCGGCCTCGAAGCGCACGGCGAAGGCGTCGATCAGCGCCTGCTCGACCCCGGTCGCGCCCGACTTGTGCTCCTTTGCCTTCTGCATGGCGGCGTGGGCCGAGCGCTCGTTGCCGGGCGACATGCCGCCGTTCAGGTACGGGGCCAGCGACCACGCCTCGCCCCAGTAGCACGAGGCGCACGCCGGGTCCTCCGCCTGCGAGGCCCGGAACGACTCCTCGGCGACCGAGGTACCGAAGGCGTACATGAACAGCAGGCCCTCGTCGAAGTAGGCCTGCGCCTTCTCCGACTGCGTGGTGATCGGGCGATTGTGCGGCCCCAGGTTCCCATACAGCGGAGTCGAGTTCCCGTCGCCGTTGCCGGCCTGCGCGGCGCCGGCCATGGCGGCGCCCGCCATCCGCGGCGCTTCCCGCTGCCCGCTCGTACACCCGGACACCATTGCCGCCAGACCCACCGCCAACATCAGATCGCGTCGCCGCATCGGGCTTCCTCCTCTAGGCCACGGGGCCCGCCGCACACACCTCCGGCGGACAGTCGTCCTTGTATTCCCTGAAATTATCCCTGAAGAGCCGAGCCAGGTGCGCGGCCTTTTCGTCGTACGCCTCGGGATCGGGCCACGTCGCGCGCGGCCGCAGAATCTCGCCGGGCACGCCCGGCACGTCCGTCACGACGTGGACGCCGAACACCGGGTCCGGCTCCGTCGGCGCCCCGTCGAGTTCGCCCGCGTGGATCGCGTCGACCATCCGGCGCGTGTGCGGAAGGTCGATGCGCGCACCGACGCCGAACGGCCCGCCGCTCCAGCCCGTGTTCACGAGCCAGACCTTCACGCCGTGCTCCTGCATGCGGTCGGCGAGCAGGCGCGCGTACTTCGCCGGGTGCCACACGAGGAACGGTCCCCCGAAACAGGGCGAGAACGTCGCCACCGGGTCGGTGACGCCGACCTCCGTCCCCGCGACCTTCGCCGTGTACCCGCTGATGAAGTGGTACATGGCCTGCTCGGGCGTCAACCGGCTCACCGGCGGCAGCACGCCGAACGCGTCCGCCGTCAGGAAGATCACGTCCGTCGGGTGACCCGCCACGCACGGCACCTGCGCGTTGTCGATGAACTCGATCGGGTAGCTGCCGCGCGTGTTCTGCGTGATTGACGAATCCGACCAGTCCACGCTCCGGTCGTCCCGCAGCACGACGTTCTCCAGCACCGCGCCGTAGCGCAGCGCCCGGTAGATGTCCGGTTCCTTCTCCTCCGAGAGGTCGATCGTCTTCGCGTAGCAGCCGCCCTCGATGTTGAAGATCCCCGCGTCGGTCCAGCAGTGCTCGTCGTCGCCGATGAGCCGCCGGTTCGGGTCGGCCGAGAGCGTCGTCTTCCCCGTACCCGAGAGACCGAAGAGGAGCGACGACGCCCCGGTCTCCGGGTCGGTGGTCGCCGAGCAGTGCATCGAGAGCACGTCCCGCTTCGGCATGAGGTAGTTCATGATCGTGAACACGCCCTTCTTCATCTCCCCCGCGTACTCGGTCCCGAGGATGCAGGCCTCGTTGTCGGCGAAGGAGAGATCGACGCTCGTCGGGGAGGTGACGCCCTCGACCGACGGGTCCGCCGCCTCCTGGCCCGCGTTGTAGACGACGAAGTCGGGCTCGCCGAACTCCGCCAGCTCCGCGGGCGTGGGGCGGATGAGCATGTTGTGCATGAAGAGGGCGTGGTACGGGCGGTTGCAGATAATCCGGACGTTGAGGCGGTAGGCCGGGTCCCAGCCCGCGAAACCGTCGATGACGTAGAGGAGATCCTGCGCGTTCAGGAATGCCCGCGCGCGTTCGCGATTCCGGCGGAAGCTCTCGCGCTCGATGGGGAAGTTGACCGGACCCCACCAGACGTCCCGCTCGGTCTCCGGATCGGATACCACATGCTTGTCGTTCGGCGAGCGGCCGGTCTTGGCGCCCGAGAAAGCCACGAGGGCTCCGTTCGCCGCCCGCACCGCGCCGGGTTCGCGCCCGCTCAGGGCGTCGGCGTAGACGTCCCCCACGGGGGGATTACGTTTTATGCGGGTGACGGTGATCCCGTGCGCGCTGAGGTCCATGGTGCCGATTTCGGCCGTTGTAGTCGTCATGTGTCGTCGTCGCCATAATCAGGGGAGGGCCGGCACCACGGCGACGAGCCCCGCGAATCGGGGACAGCTCTCTGCGCCGAACGGAATCGGCGCCGTCCGTCCGATTCACGAGCAATCTGTTAAAATAAGCCTTCAGACTTGAGATGACTACCGAAACGGAGGAACCCTCATGACCGGCCGGAACCGATCTTCGATTTCTCGCGGACTCGCCGTCGTCCTCTGCGGCGCGGCGGCCGCCGCCGCGACTCCGGCGACGGCCCGCGCGGCTCAGGAGGCGGACGATCCGCCGTGGCGCTGGTCCGAAGAGCGCGTGTTCGAAGCCGTCAACCGGGTGCGCGCCGGGCGCGACCTGAACCCGGACTCGTGGCCGGACGGCGGCCGAGTCGCCGTGCTGCTCTCCTTCGACGTGGACAACGAGACGGTCTGGCTGCGGAACGGCGACACCAACGTGGGAGGCCTCTCGCAGGGAGAATACGGCTCGCGCGTTGCCCTCGGCCGCATCATCGACCTGCTCGACGAGTACGGGATCGCCGCCTCGTTCTTCGGGCCCGCCCTCAGCTTCAGTCTGGCGCCGCACCAGGTCGACATGATCCAGGCGTCGGGCCGCCACGAGATCGGCGTCCACGGCTGGATCCACGAGCGAAACGCCACGCTCCCGCGCGATGAGGAGGAGCGCCTGCTGCGCATGGCCATCGAGCGGCTGACGGAACTCATGGGCGAACGCCCGGTCGGCTACCGCGCGCCGTCGTGGAACTTCAGCGACTCGACACTCGACCTCCTGCTCGAGATGGGTTTCCTGTACGACTCCTCGCTCATGGCGGACGACCGGCCCTACGAGATCAACCAGAACGGCGAGCCCACGGGACTCGTCGAACTCCCGGTGGACTGGATCCTGGACGACGCCCCGCTCTTCAACCCCCTCGGCGACCGCTACTCCAACCCGCGCGAGGTGCTGGAGGTGTACAAGGACGAGTTCGACGTGGCCTGGGAGGAGGGGACGATGTTCCTCCTCACCATGCACCCGCACTACATCGGGCACCGCTCACGGATCGTGATCCTGCGCGAACTCATCGAGCACATCCGCTCGAAGCCCGGCGTCTGGTTCGGCACCCACCGCGAAGCCGTCGAGTGGGTCCGAGCCCAGGCATCGATGAATGATGGCGGCTGACCGCCGGTCGGCACCGGACCCGCCCGCACGGCCTTCTCTTCTGACTTCGGGGGAAGGTGGCCTGCTACCGGATATCAAGCTCGACGATTCTGCCGCCCTCCTCGAAGTGATGGACGGTAGAGGGGACGCGTGCGAAGAAAGTCGCGCCGTCAGCGAGGAGAGGCGGTCTCTTCGAGCAGGTCGAGGATGAAGGCGAATTCGAAGGCGAGTTCCTCGTACTGGCGGTCGCGGCCCGAGCCGCCGCCGTGGCCGGCGTCCATGTGCGTCTTGAGGAGAAGCCGGTTCTCGTCCGTCTTCGTCGCGCGCAGCTTCGCCACCCACTTCGCCGGCTCCCAGTACTGCACCTGCGAGTCGTGGAGCCCCGTGGTGACGAGCAGGTTCGGGTAGTCCTTCGCCTCCACCTGGTCGTAGGGCGAGTAGGAGAGCATGTAGCGGTAGGATTCGAGGTCCGCCGGGTTGCCCCACTCATCCCACTCGAAGGTCGTGAGCGGGATCGACTCGTCGAGCATCGTCGTCACGACGTCGACGAAGGGCACGTGCGCGACCACGCCCCGGAACAACTCCGGCCGCATGTTCACCACCGCCCCCATGAGCAGTCCCCCGGCGCTCCCCCCCCGGGCGAAGAGCTTCTCCGGGCTCGTGTAGCCTTCCGTCACGAGGTAATCCGCCACGTCCACGTAGTCGGTGAAGGTGTTCTTCTTGTTGAACATCTTCCCGTCCTCGTACCACGCGCGGCCCAGCTCCTGCCCGCCGCGGATATGGGCGATCGCGTAGACGAACCCGCGGTCGAGGAGGCTGAGGCGGGTGGAGGAGAAGGTGGGCTCCATGCTCGCCCCGTAGGAGCCGTAGGCGTAGAGGAGGAGCGGGTTGTCGCCGTCCTTCTCGAGACCCCGCCGGTAGACGACGGACACGGGGACTTCCACGGCGCCGTCGCGGGCGGGGGCGTGCAGCCGCTCCACCACGTAGTCCGCGCGGTCGTAGCCGCCGAGCACTTCGTCCTCCTTGAGCAGCGTGCGCTCGCGCGTGGACATGTCGTAGTCGTAGACGGAGCGCGGCGCGGAGAGCGACGTGTACCCGTAGCGAAGGATGTTCGTGTCCAGCTCGGGGTTGGCCGACAGCGAGGCCAGGTAGGCGGGCTCGTCGAACGCGATCTGGTGCTCCTCTCCCTCCCAGGCGCGGACGCGCAGGCGGGTGAGCCCTCCCGCGCGCTCCGAGAGCACGAGGTGGTTCCGGAACAACTCGAACCCCTGCAGGAAGACGTCGCCCCGGTGCGGGACGACCGTCTCCCAGTGGTCCGTCGCCGTCCGGTCGACGGGGGTCCGCATGAGCTTGAAGTTCTCGGCCCCGTCGAGGTTCGTCCGGATGTAGAAGTGGTCCCCGAAGTGGTCGAAGCGGTGCTCGTGCCCGCGCTCGCGCGGAAGGAAGAGGGTGAACTCGCCCTCGGGGTTCGCCGCGTCGAGGAAACGGTGCTCGTCCGCCAGGGTGTGGGAGGAGGAGATGACGAGGTACCGCTTCGACTTCGTCTTGCGGATGCCGCTGCTGAACTCCTCGTCGTCCTCCTGGTACACGAGCACATCATCCGCGGGGTCGGCGCCGAGGCGGTGCCGGTAGATCTGGTACGAACGCAGCGTGCCGGGATCCCGTCGCGTATAGAAGAGCGTCCGGTTGTCCTCGGCCCACACCATGTTGCCGGACGCGCCCTCGATCGACTCCGGGTAGTCCTCGCCCGTGTCGAGGTTCCGGATCCGGATGGTGTAGATGCGGCGCCCGCGGGTGTCCTCGGCCCACGCCATCAGGTCGCCGGCGGAGCTGACTTCGGGGAAGGCGGCGTAGTAGTCGTGGCCCTCGGCGAGCGGGTTGACGTCGAGGATGACTTCCTCGTCCGCGTCGAGCGACCCGCGCTTTCGGGCGAAGATCGGGTAGTCCCGCCCCTCTTCGGTGCGCGTGTAGTAGAAGAAGTCGCCCTCTCTCACCGGGACGGAGAGATCCGTCTGCTGGATCCGCCCCTTGATCTCCTCGAACAACTCCGTCTGGAGATCCTCGGTGTGGGCCATCAGCGCGTCGGTGTAGCCGTTCTCCGCCTCGAGGTACGCGATGACCTCGGGGTTGTCGCGCTGGTTGAGCCAGTAGTAGTTGTCGATCCGCGTGTGCCCGTGCGTCTCCAGTTGCTCCGGGATCACGCGCGCGACGGGGGGCGCGGTCCCGGCGTCGGCCGGGGATTCGGCGGCGGGGTCGGCACCCTCCCCGGTGCAGCCGGCGGCCTGGACGCTCACGGCGAGCAGCGCCGCGATGAGGGGGAAACGGTCATGGCATGCGGCCTTCGCTCGCGACATCGACAACTCCTTCGCTTCATTCGGATGCTGATCGCCCAGGTTTGTAGCCGTTACACTGGCGGCGGTGCTGGGCGCGTTTCACTGTTCTCTTCTTTCCAGTTCTCCAGGACGGAAATCGGGACATGATGATCGTGAGACACGAGAACCGCGTCAAAGGGTGCATCGCGCGGGCGGCGCTGGTTCTGGCCCTCGCAACCGGGTTCGCGTGCGCTCCGGCCCCGGTCGCGGAGCGCGCGGCCGAGACGGTCTATCCGGCCGCTGCCTGGGAGCGGGTCACGGATCCGGCCGCCGCCGGGTTCTCGGCCGAGGCGCTGGATGCGATCCACCCCTACGTCGAGGGGATCAACACGTCCGCCGTGATGGCCGTGGTCGGGGGGCGGGTGCTGTTCGAGCACGGACCCGTCGACTCGCTGAGCTATCTCGCCTCGGTGCGGAAGAGCATCCTCGCCATGCTGTACGGCAACTACGTGGAGGACGGCACGATCGATCTCGGGCTCACCCTCGAAGACCTCGGCATGGACGACGTGCAGGGCCTGCTCCCGATCGAGAAGCGCGCCCGTGTCCTCGACCTCGTCACCGCGCGGTCGGGGGTCTATCACCCGGCATCGAACGCGGGGGACAACCTCGCGGACGCGCCGCCGCGCGGCTCGCAGGAACCCGGCACCTACTACCTGTACAGCAACTGGGACTTCAACGCGGCCGGAGCCGTCTTCGAGCGACTCGCCGGTCGCAACATCTACGACGCGCTCGAAACCGACCTCGCGGTGCCGCTGGGGTTCGAGGACTGGGACCGGTCGATCCACCGCAAGTCGGGCGACGACACGCGCTCCCGCAACCTCGCCTACCACATGGTCCTCTCCACGCGGGACATGGCCCGGATCGGCCATCTCATGCTCCAGAGCGGGATGTGGGAGGACGCGCGGATCCTTCCCGACGGGTGGGCCGAACGCATCACGAGCGTGGTCACGCCCTCCGAAGAGATGAATCCGGAGGGGCTGCGGGGCGGCGAGTTCGGCTATGGGTACATGTGGTGGGTGTGGGACGGCCCCGCCGTGCCGGAGGGATTCGAGGGGGCGTACAGCGGGCGTGGCGCCTACGGCCAGTTCATCACGGTGATCCCGTCGGTGGGCATGGTGGTCGCGCACAAGACCGTGCCCGACGCCCAGACGCCGTGGAGCGACTACATGGGCATCCTCACCCGCCTCGTCGCGGCGCACTGCGGCGCCGACTGCTGACGGGCGTTTTGCGCGGAAGACACGTTCCCGCGGGAACGTCCCGCGTTCGCTCTAGCCCGCTCCGAGGGCGGGTTCCCGGAAGACCTCTCTGCGGTGCCACGCCACGAATTCCACGTCCGGAGCAAGTTCGGGCCCCTGAGGCCGCCGGAGCGGGACGCCGCGCAGGTCGCGCAATTGACGGACGGCCTCGCTCCGTCCGTTGACTTCGCTGGAGATCAGCACGGCAACGTCCCGTCCCTTCTTTTCCAGCCCCAAGGCACCGATGTCGAGGGCCTTGTGGTGGAAGGAGCACATGGCGAGCCCGTTGGGTACGCGGTCGGGACCGCCGGCCGCGTGCCATTTGATGTGTGCCGCTTCGAGACCCAGGAGTTGATCCTCGATGCGAACATCGAAGTCGCAGACGGCGCAGCGACGCTCATAGGCGCGCAGCACGCGACGCCTGAAGCGCGGATCGCGCGCCGTGCTCGTCGTCTCCTTTACCTGGGGGCCGTGGGCTGTCCAGGGATCCTCGGCGCGAGCCGGATCGTGGAGGTAGTCGGGAAGGCCCACCGCACCCCGGATATCGGAGTGCAGCGAGGGAGGGAAATGCGCATCCAGGACCGCCCGTACCGCGTTCTCCACAAGTGTCGGGTCCCCGCGCAACAACTCGTATGCGGCGTCGGGGAAGCCGCCGACCGTCTCGCGAAGCGCGGGGACCGATGCGGTACCGCCGCGCGTCAGGGGCAGGTCTTCAATGCCCGGGACCTCCCATAGTCCGTCCTTCGGCAAACGGCAATACGGCTGATCTGGATGATGATTCACGCGCGGACGCCCGAAGCGCTCAAGCAGAACCGTGAGTTGTTGTTCCACGTCCGATCCGTAACCCGCCAGACGAGCTTCACCCCGCGTCACCCGTCCGAGGGCGAGTAGCAGCAGCAGCGGTTTGTGCGGGGCACGCGAATCTCCGCGACGCCACACATTGATGGCTGCTACTCGGTTCAGGAACTCGTTCCGGTCCATTCCACCCACACGGTTTCGGGTTTCCGGAATTCGTAGCCATAGGGGGCGGCAGGGCGGTCCGGGTCAAGGCGGAGGCCGGGACATCGGTCCCATAGCGTTTCGAGCACGACGCGCGTCTCGAGGCGGGCGAGCGGGGCGCCGAGGCAGAAGTGGCGGCCCACCGCGAAGGACAGGTGGTCGCCGGCGTTCCGGCGGGTCGCGTCGAAGCGGTCGGGATCGGCGAAGTGCGTGGGGTCCCGGTTGGCCGCGCCCAGCATGCAGTGCACCACCTCGCCCTTTGCGATGCGGACGCCGCGGATCTCGGTGTCGCGGGTCGCGTGGCGGGCCGCCGATTGCACCGCGGGCTCCCAGCGCAGCGTCTCCTCGACCGCCAGGTCCAAGGCGGCCTCGCTCGCACGCGCCGCCGGGAGTTGTTCGGGATGCGAGAGCAGCGCCCACAGGGCGTTCGCGATCATCGACTCGGTCGTCTCGATCCCGCCGAAGAGGATGATGAGCGCGTTGGAACGGATCTCCTCCGCCGTGAGCGGGTCGACGTGGTCGCACGCCAGGTCGGAGAGGAGGCTGCCGTCCGGGTCCCGTTCGAGTGCCTCGAGGATCGGGGCGAGCGCCCGGCCGAACGCGTCCGCCGCCCCCTTGCCGGCCGCACGCACGTCCGGGTCGCCGGCGAAGTTCGCCAGCGCGCGGGCGAAGTGCTCGTACCAGTCGTTCACGCGCTCCGTCTCGGTCAGGGGGATGCCGAGCACAGACAGCACCGAATGGAGCGCGACCGGTCGCGCCACGCCCGTCCGCACCTCCCCGGCCTGCCATCGACCGGCCCGTCCGCCGTCAGCCGGCCTCGCCGCGGACCGCATCGTCTCCACCAGGCGCTCGACCTCGGCCACCAGGGGCGGGAGCGAAGCCGTCTTCATTCGGGACGTGTGGAACGGCGGTAGACACTTCCGCTTGTAGCGGATCTGCGTCGGACCCTCCGTCGTCATCATGTGGACGCCGAACATGTCGCGGATCGTCGAGGGCGCATCCGTCGTGAAGAGGTCGGGGTCCCGGAGCACGGCGAGGATGTCGTCGCGCCGCGTGACGAACCAGCGCTCGATTTCGGGCACCCAGGTGACGGGCTCCGCCTCCCGCAGCGAAGCGAAGATTGGGTAGGGGTCGACCGCGAGATCCGCGAGACGGACGCGCGCCCCGAGCGGGAACCGATCGATCCGCGGCTCGCTCACGGGCCGACTCGCCTTGCTCGCGGGCCGACTCGGTTCGCGACCGCCGCGGCGGCCGTCACAACCCGGACCACACCAGTACGGCGAAGCCGACGAAGAGCGCGTAGACGCCGGCCACGCCGGCGACGATCCAGCGGCCCCGGCCGCGGTAGGCCCGGAAGAGGAAGACGGAGACCGCCAGCACGAGAAGCACTTCGCCGATGGCCGCGTATCCCCCGTAGTGGTCCGGGTCCCAGTACGACACCGGACTGGTGAATCGCCAGTCGCTGAACGGGAAGAAGTGGCGGTGCGCGTCCTCCCGGTGCAGAGGCAGGTCGCCGAGCGCGTGGAGGATCATGCTCGCGACGGACAGGGCCCATGCGGTGAGCCTTGCCGGCCGCGGGGCGGCGTCCGCTCGGGCTGACGGGAGGCCTCCGGCGGTCGAGCGCCGGCCGATGAGCACCAGGAGGATGCACAGGGCGAGTACGAGCAGAGGGATCGAACTCGGGATGTCGAACACGACCTGCCAGCCGGGGTCGAAGTAGCGCTCCGACCAGATCCGGCCCTCCGACACGCCGCGCGCGAGCCGCTCCCAGAAGTAGAAGACGAGCATTGGGAGGTCCGGGGCCACCGCCCCGAGCGCGACCGGCAGCGCGTTGCGCTCGGAACGGCCCAGGACGATCAGGCTGAGCGCGGCGTGCGCCGGCGTCGTCACCCGGCGACCCGCGGCGAAGGCCCGCGCCGCACAGACAGCGCAGCGGCCTCGGTCAGACGCCCGCTCCGCGCTTCAGCCGCTGCAGGTGCTGGCGGCGGAACTTCGCCACCTTCGGCGCCACGACCGCTTGGCAGTACGGCTGGGTGGGGTTTCGATTCAGGTAGTCGTCGTGGTACGCCTCCGCCGGGTAGAACGTCTCCAGCGGCGCGATCTCGGTCACGATGGCATCGGGCCAGATCCCCGCGGCGGTGATCTCGGCGATCTTCCGCTCGGCCGCGTCCCTCTGTGCCTCGCTCTCGTGGAAGATCGCAGAGCGATACTGCGTCCCGACATCCGCGCCCTGCCGGTTCAGCGTCGTCGGATCGTGGAT
The DNA here is from genome assembly GCA_026705295.1 of Candidatus Palauibacter australiensis. Classification (NCBI taxonomy): domain Bacteria; kingdom Pseudomonadati; phylum Gemmatimonadota; class Gemmatimonadia; order Candidatus Palauibacterales; family Candidatus Palauibacteraceae; genus Candidatus Palauibacter; species Candidatus Palauibacter australiensis. The sequence continues at coordinate 59,893 of JAPPBA010000146.1, read as the reverse complement.
CGTGAAGAAGACATCCAGAAGATCGTCGAACGAGACCGTGTCCGGATCGAACGTGACCCGCACCACCTCGGCGTGCCCCGTGCGACCCGTGCATACCTGCTCGTAGGTGGGGTTCTCGACATGCCCGCCGGCATACCCGGACTTCACGCCTTGCACGCCATCCAGAAGCTGATACACGGCCTCGAGGCACCAGAAGCACCCCCCGCCGAGCGTCGCCGTCTCCCTTCTCTCACTCATCTATTCGCATCTCCGTAGTCGGTGGTGGTGGTCACGGCGCGCTTCTGTTGCTCGACCATCTGGGCCACGTCGGCGAGGAGCTGCTTCGCGTCGTAGACGATGCCGTCCTTGATCGTGTACAGGATGCCGCCGACCGTCTCCACTTCGCCCGTCTCGTCGTTCAGGCGCCGCGCCCCGGTGCCGTACAGGACCTTCAGGTTCTGGATTGGGTTCTCTTCCACGATCACGAGGTCCGCCAGCAGGCCGCGCCGCACGACGCCGAACTCGATGGGACGGCCCGTTGGCTTGAACAGCGTCTCGGCCGCGTGCATGGTCGCGGCGCGGATCACCTCCAGCGGATGGAACCCGGCGTGCTGCAGAAGTTCCATCTCCTGGATCGTGGAGAAGCCCATGAGGTTGTAGATGTAGCCGGCGTCCGAACTCGCCGTGACGCGGCCGCCCATGTTCTTGTAGTCGTTGAGCAAGTCGTGCCACACCTCGAGGAAGTCGCGCCACGCCACTTCCTCCCACGTCGTCCAGTCGAAGTAGTACGAGCCGTGGTCCTCGCGGTTCGCTTCGTAGAACTCCCACAGCGTCGGCAGGGTGTAGGTCCCGTGCCAGGGCGCGTACATCTGGTCGTCGATGTCCCAGCTCGCCTGGTAGGCGGTCATGGTGGGGTCGAGGGTGACGTCGAGCGCGAGCATCTCCTCGAGGAGGGCGTTCCACTCCGGGCTCCCGGGCTCGTGGATGAGGTTCCACTGCATGGGCACCTGCCCGAAACGGTGCTGCTCGTCGTTGTAGTTCATCTCCGGGGGCCACGGCTGGACGTCGTGGTCCCTGTACAGCGCCTCGAACAGCCCGTAGAAGTGCGTGACGGTGCCGAGGCCGAGGCGCGCGGCGTCGAGCGCGTTCATCTGCGCGACGCCCATCTGGCCGAGATGGGCCGTGCTCCCGAGGCCGAGCTGGGCGGCCTCATCCAGCAGCGCCTCCATGATCTCCGGGCGGAACGAGTTGAGCTTGAGCCCGTCGCCGCCCGACGCCTTCACGTAGCGGGCCCAGGCGCGCGCGTCCTCCGGCGTGTCGATCAGGCGGCCGCTCCATCCCTCTCCGCCCGCTCCCGTGAAGGGATAGACCCACATGCGGGGCGCCACGATCTCGTTCGCCGCGCTCCGCGCCTTCTCCCGGATCGACCAGTCGTGGGGGCCGAAGGCGACGCCGCGGCCGGTCGTGATGCCGTGCGCCATCCAAAGCTTGTACGTGTACTCCGCCTCGGGCGCCTTGGGGACGCCGCCGGTGTGGAGGTGGAGGTCCACGAACCCCGGCAGGACGTACATGCCGGTCGCGTCGATCTCGTGCACGACCGCGTCGGGGTTGCCCTCCACGGTGAGCCCGGGGCGGCGCGCCTCGTCGATGGGGCGCTGCGGGACGCCGACGCCGACCACGTCGACGATGCGGTTCCCCTCGATGACGATGTCCATCGGGCCGATGGGGGGTGCGCCCGTGCCGTCGATCACGGTGGCGCCGCGGATGATGAGGCGGTCGTACGGTCCCCCGCCTTCATCCGGGCCCCGGTCCGGAGCCCCGATCATCTGCATCGGCTGCACGGCTTCCGCCGCGGTGGCCAGAAGGATCAGCGCCGCAAGGGCGCTCAGGGCGCTTCGAATCGCACGGCCGGTCATCTTCATGGGTCCTCCGAGGTCAGTCATCGAGGTGGTAGAGGCGGCGGTTGTTTTCGTGCAGGATCATGCGCGCGGCCGCCACGGCCTCGTCGCGGGTCAGGATTCCGGCGTCGACGTAGATCCCGAGCGCCTGCGCGAGGAAGCGCCGGCCCCACTTGGCCGCGAGCCAGTAGAACTCGGGCAGGTGATAGGCGTCGCTCCCGAACAGGATCTTGGAGAGGGGGACGACCTCCATCACCTCCAGGAACATGCGCAGCATGCCGTGGTGGATGAGCGGCGCGGCGAGCGACAGTTCGAAGTGGCAGTTCGCGTACAGGTGCGTGAGCCATGCGGCCTGCCCGATCAGCGGGTAGCCCGCGTGGATGAGGATGACCTGCGGCATCCGCATCACGCCGCCGCGCTCGAAGCGGACCATCTCCTCCATGAGAAACGGGTCCTGGTTCCGCATGATCCCGCGCGGGGCCTCGCCGTCGCCGGCGTGGAACTGCATCGGCATGTCGCGCTCCAGACACGCCTCGAGGGCGAGCGAGTGGAGGTAAATCAGCGCTTCGCCCTGCAACTGCCAATACTCGTCGCGATCCCGGGTGTCCGCCGCCGGGACCTCGCCACGCGCGCGCCGCGCCCGGAACGCGTCCCATGAGCGGCGGGCCGCCTCTCGATCGAAGTGCGGCTTGAGCAGCCCCAGGCGCGGGAGCAGGTACGACTTCATCCCGTACGACGGGGCGCCGAGGTTGCCGTCGCCGTCGAGTCCCGCCTCGATCTCGGCCATCATCCCGGTCTCGATCTCGTCGATCCCGAGATCGAGGTCGTCGCCCATGAGGCCGCGGAGGATCGTGTCCACGCGCAGGATGTGGCGTCCGCGGGCGGGGGCGATCGCGTCCTTGAAACGCTCGATGCCCGCTTGGTCCATCCCCTCCCGGTAGCCCGTGTCGACCATCGCGTTCTCGATGTTCGCGTCGGCGAACAGGGCGCCGAGATAGCTCGCGTAGTCCCGGCCTCTCTCGTTCCGGGCCTCGATCACCGCCTCGAAGGTCGCCTCGCAGTCGAGGAAACCGGCGAGTTCCTTCACGAGATAGCGGAGGAAGACGGTTTCGCCGGCCTGCTCGAGGACGCGGGCCCGCGTGGCGGCGACATCGAACTCGGCGTCGAGGGTGGCGCGTTCCGAGGCATCGCCGGCCTGCCAGCGCCCATAGACGCCGGCCGGGAAGTAGCGGTCCATCGGGAAGGCGGAGAGCGCCAGCCGCTCGATGAACGCGTCGGGATCCGTCTGCGCGTCGTCGAAGGTGATCGGGTGGCAGTGCGTGTCGTCGATGGGAATCTCGCGCAACTCGTCCAGCAACGCGCGAGCCGTCGCGTCCAACCCCTCGCTCCCGGCACGGGCGGACGCGAACCCCGCTTCGCCGCCGGCGCAGGCCCCGAGCAGCGCACCGCCGCCGCCGATGCCGGCCAGACTCAGAAACTCCCTGCGATCGGGCATTCGCCGAACCTCCTTGCAGGTGGTCACGTTCGATCCCGGATCGGCGGCGCGCAAGCCGAATCGCGGCCTGCGGAGCCCGTCGAACTGTCGCAGAGCGGGGAGACCGGACGTTTAGCACGTGGGACTTCGGAAGAACGGCGCACAGGAGGAAGCGCTCATGCTCTTCGGTCAGAGCAGATTCGAACGCGGGAACCCGGCGGCTACCGCCCTGATGATGGCGAGCGTTCTGGCGAGCGTCGGGTGCGACCGCGCGGAGTCGCCATTCGCGCCGGACTTCGGGGTCGAAGAGCCCTCCCGGCTGTCCGTCCCCGCCGAACAGACTTCGGTGGAACAGCTTTCGGAAGAATCGCCCGCGGCCGAACCGACGTCGATCAGCACGGATTGTCGCTCGATCCCGCCGCTGGTCGTGATCGACGGGGTCGAGCAACCGGAGGACTTCCCCCTCTCCGACGTCGAGGCCCTGGACATCGATCACGTGGAGGTCGTGAAGGGGCGCGTCGCGATCCTGCTGTACGGGCCGCGCGCCCGGGGCGGCGCGATCGACATCCAGACGAAGCGCGGGACGCAGGCCACCGTTCCGAGCGGGCCGAAACCAAGGTGATCACGCGGGGGCCGGCGTTCTCCCGGCCCCCGCGTCAGGCCCGCACCGCCGTCAGTGGCGGACTTCGGTGTCTACGCCCTCCTCCCCTTCGGAACGGGCGATGATCGCGGCGCCGCACGAGTCGCTGAACACGTTGACCGCGGTGCGGTACATGTCGAGCGGCCGGTCGATGGCGAGCATCGCACCCACGATCGTGATCGCCTCCGGGTTGTCGCCGAGGCCGATCGCGTTGAGGACGATGAAGATCACGACCACGCCGGCCGACGGCACCGCGGCCGCGCCGATCGAGGCGAGGAGCGCCGTGACGACGACGATCGCCTGCTGCCCGATTGTGAGATCGACCCCGAGCACCTGCGCGATGAAGAGCGCGCCGGCGCACTCGAAGATCGCCGTGCCGTCCATGTTCACCGTCGCGCCCATCGGGAGCACGAACGACGAGACCTTGTTCGAGACGCCGACCTTCTCGCGCAGCGTCTTGATCGTGACCGGGAGGGTGGCGCCCGACGAGCTCGTCGAGAACGCCGTCAGGAGCGGCTCGCGCAGGTTCGCGAAGTGGACCAGTGGCTTGATGCGGCCCAGCACGATGAGCAGGAGCGGCATTGTGATGAAGAGGTGGATCGTGAGCCCCGATCCGATCGTCGCGAAGTACTTCGCGAGCGCGGCGAAGCGGTCGAAGCCGGTCTCCCCCACCATCCGGGTGATGAGCGCGAAGACCCCGATGGGGAGGAACTTTATGATCCCCGACGTGAGCGCCATCATGGCCTGGAAGAAGGCGTTGAAGATGTCCGTGACGACCACGCGGGGCTTCTCCGGCAGTCCCGTGATGGCCGCGCCGAACACGATGCAGAAGAAGATGATCGCCAGCATGTCGCCCGCGGAGGCGGCGGCGAAGAAGTTGTTCGGCACGATGTCGAGGATGAGATCGACCGCAGAGTCCGGCGTGCTGAGTTCGGGCACTTCCTGTTGGGCCGCGGCGCCCATGTCCGCGTTCTGGCCCGGTCGGATGAGGTTCACCATCAGCAGGCCGGTCAGCGCTGCCAGCATGCTCGACAGCACGTAGTAGCCCATCGTCTTGCTGAACAGGCGGCCGATCGCCCTCCCCCCACCCACGGAGGCGACCCCGGACACGATCGACGTGAGCACGAGCGGCACGATGATCATCCGGAGCAGTTTCATGAACAGCTCGCCGATCCAGCCGATCGCGTTCGCCGCGGGCAGCCCGAAGGCCCAGCCCGTGGCGAGGCCCAGAATCATGGCCGACAGCACCTGCCAGTGGAGGCGTCGGTACCAGGGGAGGGTGGGATCGTATTCCATTGGCGTCTCCGGTGCGGCGCCGTGTCGAGGCGCGTATCCAACGTTGTCAGCGACGCGGCCCAGGGGCGGTCAGGCCGCAATTCGAGCGAACGATCCAACGGGGGTTGATCGTGGTATCCAGACGGCGAGCCGGCAATGGGCGTCACTTCGTTCGCCGCGTTGGGACGGTGTCACGGCACTCTCGGTGACTCGCAGAATTCTGCGACACTACACTAGCTTCGGGAGCCCTGACCCTCGCCGCCGCGAATGGGCTTCACCGCGACGGGAGATGCGATGCCCAGGATTATCCTTGCGGACAACCTCGACGTGCTCCGGGGGCTGCCTGATGGACAGGCGGATCTCATCTACGTCGACCCACCCTTCAACACCGGCCGCACGCAGCGGCGCACGCGGATCCGCACCCGACGCCCGGCACCGGGCGGAGAAGGCGACCGGACGGGCTTCCAGGGCGAGCGCTACGAGACGACCGTCGTCGGCAGTCGGCATTTCGCGGACCAGTTCGACGACTACCTCGCGTTCCTCGGGCCCCGGCTCGTTGAGGCGTACCGCGTTCTCGCTCCGCACGGGTCGTTCTACCTCCACGTCGACTACCGGGAAGTGCACCACTGCCGCCTCTTCCTGGACGACCTGTTCGGCCCGGAGAATCTCCTGAACGAGATCATCTGGGCGTACGACTACGGGGCGCGACCGAAGACGCGGTGGCCGGCGAAGCACGACAACATCCTGTTCTACGTGAAGGATCTGTCGAACTACGTCTTCAACGTGGACGAGATCGAGCGCATCCCGTACATGGCGCCGGGGCTGGTGGGACCCGAGAAGGCCGCGCGCGGCAAGCTGCCCACCGACACCTGGTGGCACACGATCGTCCCCACGAGCGGCGCCGAACGGACAGGCTACCCGACCCAGAAACCGCTCGGCATCCTCCGCCGCATCATCACGGCCTCCTCGAACCCCGGCGACCTCGTGCTCGACTTCTTCGCCGGCAGCGGCACAACCGGCATGGCCGCCCACGAACTGGGCCGAGATTTCATCCTCGTGGACGACAACCCCGAGGCCCTCGAGGTGATGGCGAAACGATTCGAGTCCGTACCCAATGTCCGCTGGGAGGGGCTTGGAACGTGAGCCGCGTGCCATGACTTGCGGTACATATGTCGTGGATGACATGTTGCTTGGTGGACTGGACGGTCGAAATCGCCGATGAATTCGCGCCGGAGTTCCGAGCGCTGCAGGTGGAGGTGCAGGACGCAATCCTGGCCGTGTCCCGCCTATTGCAACACTTCGGCCCGCACTTGGGACGGCCACGGGTGGACACGCTCAACGGGTCACGCTACGCGAATATGAAGGAGTTGAGATTCAGCGCGGCTGACGGGCAGTGGCGGGTCGCGTTCGCCTTCGATCCCAAGCGCACGGCGGTCCTACTCGTTGCCGCCGACAAGGCGGGCGGCAGTTCCAAGGCGTTTTACCGGGCGCTCATCCGCAAGGCGGATCAGCGCTTCGAGCGGCACTTGGCGCGGCTCGCGATGGAAGGAGGATCATGATGGCATTGAACGTGAACGACGTCATCGAGGGACTCGATACGCAGCGGCGGCAACGGGTGGAGGCGCGCGCCGCTGAACTCATCGCGGAGGAGATGACGCTGCGCGAGCTGCGCGAGGCCCGGCGGCTCACTCAGGTCAGTTTGGCGCGCGAACTCGGTATCGGCCAGGAAGGCATATCGCGCATGGAACAGCGTAGCGACCTCCTCCTCTCGACTCTGCGCAGAACCGTCGAGGCCATGGGAGGCACGCTCGCGCTGGTCGCGAGCTTCCCCGACCGACCGCCCGTCGAGTTGTCCGGCATCGCCGATCCGGAATAGAAAACGCCGGCTCTCAGTCTAAGGGTCGCGGTGGACGGTGTCGGGGGAGAAGGCGGGGAGGCAGACGGCGATGTACTCGGCTCCCTCGGGGCCCGGTGTGCTGTAGCGGACCCATTCGCCGGGGTGGGTGACGACGGCCTGGCCGGCATTCACGTCGATGACGCCGTCCTCGTGCTCTACGCGCAGTGATCCCCTCAGCACGACGGTGATCTCCTCGAACTCGGGGCGCTGACCGGGTTCGACCCAGCCGGCCGGCGCGACCATGCGCGCCGCGCTGACGCGGTCGTGTCCCGTCCGGACGCGGCCGGCGTACTCCTCGATCCGCTTGGATTGGTTCCCGGCCGCCTCAATGACGGCCGGGGCTTCGATCAGCGTGGGCATCCCCGGGACGGGCTGCGGACGACCCCGGAGTCCCTACATCCCCGCTCCCGCGAGGGACCGGACGGCATCGGCCAGCATGCGGACCTTCCCGGCGTCTCCTGCCCGGGCGGCGCCACGGGATAGGGCGTCGGCCAGCGACCGGAGCGCGTCGGCGCGGGCCGATCCCGTCATCTCCTCGGCCTCGGCCAGTCCGCTCCGGAGACGGTCGATCCTCGCGGCGGCGAGACCCCCGTGCCGCTCCAACTGGTCCAGGTAGGCCCTGGCCAGCGCGAACGTCGCGGGCCACTCGAAGATCGGCTGACCCTGGGAGTTCAGGTGCGTCAACTGCACGGAGTTCCCGGCGTCGATCTCGTTCTGCGTGAGCGCCTCGCTCGGCGCCAGCTCGAGGATGTCGAGCCCTCGCTTGATCTCGGAGTTGACGATGACGCCGTTGTACCAATAGACGGACCAGCTGCCGCCCATCTCCATCACGTTGCCGTCGATCGGGCCCCGGTCGAAGTAGGCGATCTCGACCGGGTTGGTCGGATCGGTCCAGTCGATGAGCGAGATCCCGCCCTGGTACCAGCCCTGGATCATGATGTCGCGTCCCGGGATCGGGATCAGCGATCCGTTGTGGGCCACGCAGTTCTCCTCGGGCGTCTGCGGAGCGGGGAGCTTGAAGTAGCTCTGGAACTCCATCTCCGTGCCTTCGATGGTGAAGATCGCGTTCGCGCCCCACTCCATCGGGTCGGAGGCCCGGCACTTCGGCTGGCCGCCGCCGCCCCACTCGTCCGTGAACAGGATGGCGGTCCCGTCGTTGTTGAACGTGGCGGAGTGCCAGTAGGAGAAGTTGGAGTCCGACACGGCGGAGAGCCGTCTCGGGTTCTCCGGGTCGCTGATGTCGAGGAGCATGCCGTACCCCTCGCACGCCCCGCCGGCCAGACCGATGGCCGGATACACCGTGATGTCGTGGCACTGCGTGGGGCCGGGTTCAGGGCCGTCCCCTTCTCCCTGCTGCCCCATCATCTGCGCGACGATCATGGGCAGCGCCTCCCGCAGCGCCGCACTGTCGGCCGCGGTGGGCGGGCCCTCGCCTCCACGCTGGGCCACGATCTGCCCGAGCATTCCCTGGGCGGCCGGTTCAGGCAGCACCATCTCCTCCCCCATCACCTCGATGATGAAGGCGCCGCGCTCCCGGGCCGCCTCGAGCGCCGCGATGTCGTCGGGGGCCGGACCGTGTCGTGGAGGCGCGATCAGGTCCTCGAAGATGCGCGGCGAACTCACGATCTCCGCGCTCGCCGGATCCGCCAGCGGCACGCGGATGACTTCGATGCGGAAGAGGGCGGTGTTCGGGTCGTCGGCCGGGGGCGCGCCGGAACAGCCGGCGAGTTCCTCCGCCGGACGCACCGGGGCGGAGCCGGACACGTAGACGTAGACGTTCTCGTTATCTCCGGGATGCTCGAGCAGCGTGTGCGTGTGCGAGCCGCGGCAGGTCTGGACGTTCGCGACGTATTCCGGCGCCGTAATGTCGGAGATGTCGAAGATGCGGATGCCGCGCAGCCGGTCGTGGCTCACGGCTTCCTCGACGCCCTGGTCACCGCAGTCCAGTCGCCCACCGAACCCCTCACCCGAGACGAAGAGCAGGTTCTCGTACACCGAGACATCGCTCTGCGAGGCGGGGCAGACGTAGGTCACGACCGTCTGCGGATTGGCGGGATCGGAGATGTCCCAGATCTGGATGCCGTCGTAGTTCCCCTGGATCGCGTAGCGACCGGAGAAGGCGAGGTCGGAGTTCGTCGCGCCCACGAACGGGTCCGGCGGCGGCGTGGCGGAGACGAGGTTGAGGTTCCAGATCGCCTCACCCGCATCGAACATGCCCGGCGCGAGCCCGACACGCGGGTCCGGCGTCGGCGGATTGACCTGAAGCCCCGTGGGCGCAGCGGCCGGGGCGGCGGGTGCGGCCGCCATGCCGGCCGACGTCGACCGGTAGGAGGAGCAGGCGGTCAGCCCCCCGAGGACGATCGCGCCGGCGAGCAGCGTCGCGAGGCGCGGGGTGAATCGGGTGTCGTCGCGTTCCTTCGTCACAGCGGACATGTCGGATCCTTCGATTGGAGTGAACTGCATGAATCAGCCGCCCGGCTCCGGCGCGGCGAGCGCCTCGAGCATGAGCTCCATGCGGACGATTTCCGTGGCCTGATCGACGTGGATGTCGGAGGCCAGTTTGAAGATGAAGTCATCCTGCGCCGCGCCGTCGGTGGCGAACAACTCCCGAACCATCGTGACGGCGCCCTTGTGGTGCTGGATCATGTACCGGAGGAAGAGGCGGTCGAATTCGGGGCCGCGCGCGGCTTCGAGTTCCGCGAGTTGTTCCGGGGTCAGCATCCCGGCCATGAGCATGGCCCCTTCTCCGTGACCCCGCATGTCGCCGGTGTCCGGCACGGGCAGCCCGCGCTCCGAGAGCCAGCGGCTCATGACGGCGATCTCATCGGTCTGCGCGTTGATGATCCTCCCGCACAGCGTCCGGATCGAGGGACTCGCGCCGGCACCCGGAGCGAAGCCTGCCATGACCAGAGCCTGCGCGTGATGCGGGATCATGTGCGTCATGAATCGGATGTCCGCCTCGTGCGCGCCCTCAAGGGCAGCTTCCGCGCGCGCCCGGTAGATCGCCTCGAGTTCGGCCACGCGCGCGGCATCCGGACGGACCGCGTCCGGGCGGGGCGGCGACTCGGATGGACGGCCGCCGGACCCCGCGCTGGCACACGCCTGCACGACCGCGAGCAAACCGAAGAGTGCAACGCGCATGGCGCGCGTGACGTGCGATGTGTGGTGGGTCCTCATGCTTCGCCGCGTGGTGACATCCGTTACCGAGGAGCTGTCCTGCATGAAATCTGCCGAACAGGCATACCGAATCAGGCGTACGAATACAATCCTGAACGGTTTCGCGTCACCCGCCAGGCGCATTGTCTCGATGGGTGGCGGGACGCGAATCAGCGCCGACGACGCCTCGCCACGATCCGGCGGGTTGCCGCGAAACAGATGGCCGCCTTCACGACGGCGCCGACCAGGAACGGCTGCACGCCGACAGCGAAGAGGGCGCCGGGGCCGAGATCGGTGACGACCGAGAGCCAGCCCACGCCCATGACGAAGATGACCGAGGAGCCGACGACCAGCGCAATCGCGGTGCGCAGGGCGCGTCCCTCGGAGCCCGAGATCCACCCCACCAACGCCGCAGCAACCGGGAAGGCCATCAGGTAGCCGCCGGTCGGACCGAAGATCCAGGGCAGGCCCGCCGCACCCATCGCGAAGACAGGAACCCCGGCGACGCCGAGACCCAGGTAGAGCAGTTGGGAGCTTGCCCCCGCCACCGGGCCCAGCAGGGCACCGGCGAGCAGCACGAACAGGGTCTGCAGCGTCATCGGCACCGGGGTGATTCCGAGCGGAACCGCCACATGCGCACCGAGCGCGGTGAGCAGCGCGAACAGCCCCACGGCGAGCGACTTACGGTAGGAGGCGCAGATCGTAGAGCCTCACGTCCTCTTCGTCGAGCGCGTTGCGCTGGAGGAGCACGAAGCGGTCGGCATCGACGGCCAGCACGCTCGCTTCCGCGGGAAGATCCAGCCATCCCCGCGGCTGTCCGTCGGGGCCGAGGATGAGCCAGCGGCGGGTCTCCTCGCCGGGGCGGGTCACAAGCCCGATCCAGACCATCTCATCGGGACCCAGCACGGCCGAGTGGAAGGCGGGGTGCGTCTCCCGGTAGGGGGCGTTCTCGACAAACTCCATGAACCAGTCGGGGGCGTCCGGACCCCTGCGGGCGAGCCGCTCCGCTCTCCACGTCCCGATTTCTTCGGCCGTGACCGCCCGGCCGCCAGCCGAGCCACGGATCCGACGGGTCAGACTCCCGTCCGCCGCGTGCACGGAGAGGCTCAGCACGTCGGTGTCGCCGATCAGGGCCCGGTCCCTGAATCCGCGGGCGATGATGTCCCGCCCGAACGCGGGTTCGGTGCGGGTGAACCCGCCACCGGGAATGCCGCCATAGCTCCACTCCGTGGCGGGCAACACGCCCAGCGTGTCCGGGTCGGTCTCAAGATCCTTGAACGCCAGCAGGGGGGTCGTGTCCCTCTTCATCCCCTCGGGCAGGAAGTACCGCTGTTCTCCCAGGACGGCGAGCATGTTCCCTGCGGCGTCTCTCGCCAGCGGCTTCAGGCTCACGATGGCGCTCTGGGCGGAGAGAGGCGACGACGCAAGGAATTCCCCACTCTCCAGGAACTCGTTGAGACGGGCCAGTCTGGCGTCGTAGGCCAGGAACCCCCCGTCCGTCCCGAGGAGCGTCGTGACATCGCTGAACTCGCCCGGTCCCTCGCCCTGCCCCCCGATCCGGGCCGTGAGCGAACCGTCGGCGGAGAAGAGCAGCACCTCGCCCGAACCGGTGTTGGCGAGCGCAAGGCCGCCGTTCCCGAGCAGAAGCGCGTCACCGACCCAGAACAGTTCGACTCCGAGTTCGCGGGTGGAGAAAAGGAGGTCCGCCTCCAGGAGGGGTACCGACAGCTCCTCCACCCGGCCCAGGGCGATGTTCGTGACGCCCGCTGAATCGGAGACCAGGACCGCGTTCGGGGGTTGATCTTCCGGCTCGGGGTGAGCGCCGCCGCAGGCGATGGCAGCGCAACTGAGGACTCCGGCGGCAAGGAAGCTCCCGCAAACGCGCATGGTTCCGGTCCCGGCTGAAACATCGTGGATGTCGACCGCTGTCCGCGGCGTGGCGGCCTCGTTCTGTAAGAGGCGCCGTTTCTACAGAGGGTTGTATCCGCCGGGCGCTAATCGGAGGCGGGGACGCCCAGGGCGCGGCGCAGAGCCGCGCTCCCTCCGACGACGGGTAACGCGAGACGGGTCTCGCCCAGGTCGACGGTCAGGGTCGTGCCGGGGTCGGGGTGCAGCGTGAAGAACTTGTCGCTGGAGAAGATCATGAGGCCGATGCGGGCTCCGGCCGGGATCACCTGGTCGTCGGGCTGGAGCGCGAACTCCAGGTCGACGAACTCCCCCGGTGCGAGCGGTGATCCGGTGCGGGGGGAGGCGATGTCCTCGGCGCCCGCGTTGGCGGGGTCGGCCCAACCCTTCGTGATGATGTTGTCGTTGATTTCCCCGCTCTCGGTCCACGGCAGCGACACCAGCCACACGGACAGGTTGGCCGCGGGCGCGTCCGCCGACATCCGCACGCGGACCGTCGCCACGCCCGACAGGTGGACGTCCTCGCGCAGTTCCGGCGTCGCGTACAACAGACGGTGGCTCGACCACTCGGTCGCGGCGAGTTGGTCGCCGGTAAAGGCGAAGTTGTCGACGATCGCACCGGTCCCGGTGCTCGCCTCGTCGAGGGAAAGCGTGCCGGTCCAGTGTCCGTCGCCATCCGGGCGGAGAGTCACGGCGTCGGCTTCGGGGTGGGGATAGCTCGCGTAGGGCGTGGGCTCCGCGCGGTCGTCTCCCTCCCGCACGATCCATGCCGCCGGGTCTTCCTCCACGCCGTTCTCGACGCCGACCACGTAGCGGGTGAACCACCGGTTCATGAGTTCGAGCGGGGGCGCCCCGCCGTGCCCGCCCTGGTGGTAGTAGATCTGCAGCGGCACGCCCCGCTCCCCGAGCGCCATCGAGATGCGGTGGCTGTGCTCGGGCATGACGTTCCAGTCGTTGAAGGCGTGGCTCATGAGGGTGGCCGCCCGCACGCCGTCCACATGGTTCAGGTAGTCGCGGCCCGCCCAGAAGTCGTTGTAGTCGCCCGTGACGCGGTCCAGCCGCGCCGTCATCTCGTCGCGCACGTTCGCGAGGCAGTAGTCGCGGACCTCCGGGAAGCCGCTGAAGATGAAGTCGAACAGGACGTCGACGTCCTCCCCGGGATAGCCGCCCGGCGACCGCACCAGCCCGTTGGAGCGGTAGTAGTGGTAGTAGGAGGTGTTCGGCGCGATGGGGATGATCGCCTCCAGCCCCTCCACGCCCGTCGTGGCGGCAGCCAGGGGGAGCGTGCCGTTGTAGGAGGTGCCCGTCATCCCGACCCTTCCGGTCGCCCAGTAGGCCTCGACTTCCTCGTCCCCGTCCACGCTCGTGAAGCCCGGCGCCCGGCCGTTGAGCCAGTCGATGACCGCCTTGGGCGCCAGCGATTCGTTGGCGCCGCCGACGGTCGGGCAGCCTTGCGACTGGCCCGTCCCGGGCGACTGCGAGTGGACCACCGCGAACCCTCGCGGCACCCAGGTCGCGACGTGCGAGTTCGAGATCCGGGGCTGGTTCGGGATGTGCTGGATCGTGGCCGGGAACGGGTCGCGCGGCGGGGCGTCGCCGCCCACCTCCTGGCGGAGGTCCCAGAAGTGCGCGAAGTCGATACCGGCGACGCCCGAGTAGTAGGGGCTCGTCTCGTAGATGACCGGCACCCTCAGGCCCTGGCCGTCGGTCTGCGCCGGACGCGTCACATCCAGGTGCACCCGGTCCGGCCGGCCGTCGCCGTCGGAGTCGAACTCGGTCTCGACCCACAGCTCATGCCGGATCCAGGCGGATGAATCCGCGAAGGCGGGGACGATCTGCGCCTGGCCGTCCTCGATGACGAGCCCGGCCTGCGCGGCGACCGCCGCCGGAAACAGGGCGAGTGCGAAAACAGCCGCCGCGGAGGCTTCGGGGCGGGCCACGCCTCCTCTAAACAACCGCATGCCGGGGCGTCACTTGCTTGGCGATCTCACGGCCAGCCTCGATCTCCGCCCGCCGAAGCTCCCAGGTCTTCTGCAGGTTCAGCCAGAACTGCGCCGTCGTCCCGAAGTACCGCGCCAGCCGGAGTGCCGTGTCCGCGCTCACACCCCGCTGGCCGTTAAGGATCATTGTCACCCGATTTACGGGCACGCCGAGCGCTTTCGACAGAGCGTTTGCCGATAGCCCCAGCTCGTCGAGCTCCTGGCGCAGGATTTCGCCGGGATGCACTGGCCTCATGCGGTTCTTCGCACTCATGTCATACGCCCTCAGTGATAATCGACAATCTCCACCTCGTACGGCCCGTCGTCGGCCCAGCGGAAGCAAATCCGCCACTGCGCGTTGATCCGGATGCTGTGTTGACCGGCGCGGTCGCCTCGCAGCGCTTCCAGCCGGTTGCTGGGCAGTGCGGCCAGGTCGCCGAGCGTTTCCGCGCTGTCCAGCATGATGAGTCGGCGCACGGCCTGATCCAAAAAACCTTGAAACGCCGCAACGCGCTGCCCTTCGAAGAAACGTCGCGTTCTCCGATCCCTGAAGCTTCGTATCATGTGCGCGGAATCGTAAGCGCCTTTACGTATTCCGTAAAGGCTTGCCGGCGCCGAACGTCCAGCCGCGTCAGGGGCGGCGCAGGGGGCGGCCGGCGAGTTCGCCGGTCACCTCATCGTCGCGGATCGCGAAGCGGCCGTTCACGAGCAGGTGCACGACGCCCTCCGATAGCTGGTGCGGGTCGTCATACGTCGCCCGGTCCGTGAACCGGTCGAGGTCGATGACGGCGATGTCCGCGACCAGACCTTCGCGGATGTAGCCGCGATCGTCCAGCCTCAGGAAGTCCGCGGCGAGGCCCGACATGCTCCGGATCGCGAACGGGAGTCCGATCGCACCGTCCCGGTCCACGAAGTCCTTGATCTTCTTCGGGAAACCCCCGTACACGCGAGGATGCACGATCTCCGCGCCCGGTGCGGGCGTGGCGCCGTCCGTGCACGTCATCATCCACGGCATCGTCGCGAGATAGCGCGTGTTCTCGACGTCGTAGAGGTCGCGGTTCATCACCCACGGGTTCGACCCGGACATGATCTCGCGCACCGCCTCGGGGACGGGCAGCCCTCGTTCGGCCGCCACGTCGGCCAGCGTCTTGCCGTTGAACTCGGGCCTCGCGTCGGCGAACACGATCTGCTCCGGGCCGCCGCGGATCTCGAGCATCTCCATCGTCTGCACGTCGAGGACCCGTGCCGTGTCGGGATGCTGGAAGCGGCGCACCATCTGCTCCGGACCGCCGGCCTGCGCCCAGCGCGGGATCGTGTAGGCGCGCAGGCTCGACATCGTGGACGTGTATACGTGCTGCGCGCCCGCCACTTCGAGGCCCTCCGCGCGCGCCGAATCGATGATCGCGGCGCCTTCCGAGGCCCGTCCGTACAACGCCGCTCCCTGCGCGTTGAAGTGGCTGAAGATGGTGCGGAGGCCGGACTCCGCCCCGATGTGGATCGCCTCGCGAATCGAATCGTGGTAGCCGATGCCCTGGTACGCCGCGCCGAGATCCCGGTCGTGCGTGTCGTAGACCGGGGCGTGCTCCCCGCCGATCGGGTATTCCGCCGCGACGCGGCCGAGTTCGATGACCTCGTCGGCCTCCGCGTAGTAGCCGGGCGTATAGAAGAGACCGCTGGAGAGCCCGAAGGCGCCGTCCTCCATTCCCTGTCGGACGAGGACCTTCATCTCTTCGAGTTCCCCCGCGCTGGGGGCGCGGTCGTCCATCCCCATCACCGCCTCCCGAACGGAACCGTGCCCGATGTAGGAGATGATGTTCTTCCCGACGCCGGATGCTTCGAGGTCGCCGTAGAGCGCGGCGAGGTCGGTGCTGCTCGCGCCGTCGACGCCGATGATGCCGGTCGTGATCCCCTGCGTGAGGAACTCGGTAGCGGCGAGCCCGTACGGTTCTCCGACGGTGATGATCGTGATATGGCTGTGCATGTCGATGAAGCCGGGCGTGAGCAGCAGGCCGTCCAGCGCGATCGTGTCGCGCACAGCGAGACCCGCCGCCGAGGCATCGCCGACGAAGGTGATCCGGTCGCCCTCCACCGCCACGTCGGCCACGAACGATGGCTCGCCGGATCCGTCGATGACGGTCGCCCCGGTGAACAGCACGCTCGTCAGGACGATCTCCACCTCCGCTTCCGGCGCATCGTCGGGCGCGCAGGCGAGGATGGCACCCGCGAGTGCGAGACACGTGATCGCGGGGCGGGTCGGCACTCGGCGACGCGCCACCGAGCGCAGCGCGGGGATCCGCCATCGCAGCGGGGTCGCGGCCGGCATACTCTCAACGCGTTCGCCGTTCATCGGTTCTCCCCTTTTCGACCCTTCGACCGAGGCTGCCCCATGCCGGCACGTCCACACGGGCGGGCGCTGGACGCCCTGCGACCCACGACCCTGGAGACGGGAACCGCCCCCTTCGCCGAGGGATCGTGCACGATCACGATGGGGATGACGCGCGTGCTTTGCACGGCCTCGGTCGAGGAGAGCGTCCCGCCGTGGCGTGAGGGCCGGGGCGGCTGGGTCACCGGCGAGTACGCCATGCTGCCCCGGGCCACGACCGAACGAACCCGCCGCGAGCGCCGGGGAGCCCGGGGTCGCACGCAGGAGATCCAGCGCCTCATCGGACGTTCGCTGCGGGCGGCCGTCGATCTCGCGGCGCTCGGCGAGCGGACCGTGACCGTGGACTGCGACGTCCTCGTCGCCGACGGCGGCACCCGCACCGCCTCGATCACGGGAGCGTGCGTGGCGCTCGAGATGGCCTTCCAGCACCTGGTCGCCGAAGGCGCGATCGAAGCCAGCCCGCTCCGCCAGTGGGTCGCCGCGATCAGCGCCGGCATGGTGGACGGCGAGGCGAGGCTCGACCTGGAATACGTGGAGGACGCGGCCGCCGACGTCGACTTCAACTTCGTCCACCTCGAGGACGGCCGCCTCGTCGAGGTGCAGGGAACGGCGGAAGGAGCCCCCTTCACCCGCGCCGAACTCGACGACCTCCTCCGCCTGGGCGCCGCGGGAGCCGCGGCGTTGCTTCGGATGCAACAGAAAGCCGCTGTTCAGTTCGGCCGGCGCCGGCACCTGAACGAGGTATTCGAGGACTTCGATGCCCGCGGCGTGGATCTGCGAATGTCGGAAAACCTGACTCGCGAGGAGCTGTACGACCGTGACGGATCGAGGACGGAAGCCGAAAAGGGACGTCGGCGCGATACGTCGCACGAGGCGGAGTAGCCGTGCGTTTCCTTGCGGCCCGCACGCCGGGGTGCGACGCCGTTCTCTCCGTCAGCGGCGCACAGGCGGCGTTACCTCTACGATCAGATCACCATGCACCGGCAATCCGCCCGGATCTGTCGCGGTGATCGTGATCCGTGCGAAGCCGGTTCGGGTACCCCGTACGTCGATCCTGCTCGCGGAGGCGACGGAGACAGCGACTTCACCGATTGGCGCGGGTGTACCCCCTCTGAAACTTGCGATCAGGACGGGACCGCCCCGCCTGGCGGCGTACGCCAGCGCATCTCCCTCTGGATCCAGGAAATACGGCGAAACATCGAGGGCAAACCCAATGCCCTAGGGGATGACTTTCCGAGACGACAACCCTTGAAACGCAGGAGCCGAATTGAGACGAGCGGCGGGTGGATCCACCACGACCGTGAACTCCTGCGTTGCCAAGCCGGCCTCGGTGATCGCGCTCACGTTGACGAGCGCCGAGCCCAGATCTACGCCGTCAATGGCAAGCGTATCCCCCGAGACCGAAACCTCCACGCTACCGGGCGAGGACGAAGTGGCCACGAACCTTGCCTGGAACGGATACGCCTCAAAGTGGGCGCCCAAATGCACCGCCGCACTCTGGCCACGCAGAACCTGTAAAGAAGGGATCGCAGCGGTCGATCGCGGCGGCACAGGGTAGCCTGGCGGGACTAGTCCCGGGAGACTCCCCGTTTCTCCGGAGTCGAACGTGTGCTGCGCCGTCAAGCCGCTCGGGTCGGTGGCCGTGACGGTCACAGCTGCGGTACGCCATCTCAGTGCCCGCACTTCCACAAAACCATCGACAACCCTCACGCGCAGTATTTCGGGATCGCCCGGTGTGGCAGTGAACGTAAGAGAATCCCCATCGGGATCGTCGAAATACGGCCAGACAGCTACGTCCGGTGACGGTGCATAGCGCCAGTTTCTGTATGCTGGGGGAATTTTACCCAGTGCGACCGGGGCTCGGTTGGGGACCAGGAAAGGGGCCACCGTGTCCACCAGTTCACACCCCGCAAGAGACGTACAAGCGGCGATGATCGCCGCGGCCACGGCTCGGAATCGCAAGGAGCCGGGCACCCTCCGAACGACTCGCCTAACGCCGAAGAGCTCGGAGCAGCCGGTCGAGGAGGGGGTATTCGCGGTCGAGGTAGGTGTTGCCTTCGGCGACGATGCGGCTCTGGTCGCCTCGGCGCAGGCCGCCGCCGGAGTTCTCTCCGTAGCCGGAGTAGAGCGCATCCACGACCTCCATCCCGCTGATGACCTCGCCAAAGGGCGCGAAGCCCGTCGAGTCGAGGCGCACGTTGTCCACAAGGTTGATATACACCTGGGTGGCGCGAGTTCCGGGGTCGGTGAAGGCGAAGGCGATGCGGCCGCGGGTGTTGGAGGCGACGACGGGGTCGTCGGGAATGTAGGCGTTCATCCACTGGGCGGTGATGGCGGGGTCGCCGGCCAGCCCCCACTGGACGATGAAGTCGGGGACGACTCGGTGGAAGCGGGCGTCGTCGTAGTAGCCGGATTCGACGAGGGTGAGGAACCGCTCGGCTCCCAGCGGCGCCCACTCGCGGTGCACGGCGATGACGAACTCGCCCTGGCTCGTCTCGACAACCACTTCGAGCGGGCCGGCCTCGGTCGCGGCTCGGGCAGCGATGGCATCGGCCCCGACGTCGGTGGACGGGACGGGCTCGACGCGCTCGCAGCCCGACACGAGGATCGTCGAGGCAAGGAGCTGCGTGGCGCGGGCGCGGGGCCTCACGCCCGGCTACCGTCCGCTCCGACAGGGGGCGTCGTCATTCGTCACCTCAGGAACTGCTCGAAGAAGTCGCGCATGTCGAGGAGCATCTGGCGGCGGTTCGCCTTCCCGTACACGTAGTAGTTCTCGTTGGGATACGTCTTGTACTGGAACGGCTTGTAGTAGTTCTCCAGCGCCCGCGCGAAGATCTCGGACTGGTCGGAACCGGGATAGCGGCCCACCCCGTGGATGAGGAGGATGGGCGTGGAGACGTCAGCCACGTTCGAGATCGACGAACTGTGGCTCCACACCTCCTCGCTCGTCTCGAAGGGCCCCAGTTCGTGGTCCAGCAGCTTGATGTGCCGGAGCTCGTTCTCCCCGTGGTAGAAGTGGACCCAATCCGTGTAGCCGGAGCCCGGGATCGCGGCGCGGAAGGCGTCCGGCGCGAAGGCCACGGCGTACATGCTCATCACCCCGCCGTAGCTCGTCCCCGTGATCCCGATCCGCTCCGGGTCGACCTCCGGGAGCGCCCGCAGGTGGTCGGCGCCCGCGACGACGTCCTCCAGGTCGCAGTGCCCCCAGCAGCCGTTGTTCGCATCGGCGAACGCCTTCCCGTAACCGGAGCTCCCGCGGATGTTGGGCAGGAGCACGACGTACCCGCGCTGGACGAAGAACTGCACATGCTGCTGGAAGGTGTCGTGGAACTGCGACGTGGGTCCCCCGTGGATCCACATCACGCCGGGAAGGCCGTCCCCGGCCGCGGCGCCCGGCGGCCGGTAGAGATAGGCCGGGATCGAGTATCCGTCCGTGCTCTCGTAGCGGATCTTCTCCGGCGCGACGAGCCGGGCGCCGTAGTTGCCGGCGGGCATGGACGAGGTGAGTTGCCGGCTGCTCCCGTCCTCGAGCGACACGACGTACAGGTCGCGCGGGCTCAGCAGGTCCTCCTGGAGGTACGCGATCGCCTGGCCATCGGGAGACCACGAGGGGCTCGACGCGACGCCGGCCTTCGGCGACACGAGCACCCGCGGCTCGCCCCCGTCCGCCGACACCACGCGCAGGTCGTGGTGTCCGTTGTGGTTCTCCGTGTAGGCGATCCAGCGCCCGTCGGGGGACCACGCGGCCGCGCTCTGGTCGGCCTCGGCCGGCGCGACCGGGCGCGGGTCTCCCCCATCCCGCGGCGCGAGCCAGTAGTTGATCCAGCCGCTCCGGTGAGAGCGAAAGAGGATCGAGCCTCCGTCCGGGGAGACGCTCGGGTAGCCGAAGGTCGCTCCGGCGCCGTAGTCGAAGAAATCGCGATCCTCGATCACCGTGCGCGGGTCGCCGCCCATGGCGTCGACCTCGATCACGTCGTGGTCCTCCCACGCGTCATCGAGGCGGACGTAGAGGATGTGGCGTGAATCCGGCGTCCAGGTGGGGAAGACCTCGTAGCGCTTGTCCTCGGTGATGCGGTCCACGCGCCGGGTCGCGACGTCCACCTTCCAGATGTCGTAGTTGCCGAAGCGGTCGCCGGCGAAGACGATCGAGCGCTCGTCGGGGGACCAGCTCATCGAGTTGATCCGCGCCCCGAGATCGGTGAGTTGGACGTCCGCACCGTCGCGCGCCGACCAGAGCCATATCTCCGGCGCACCGCTCTTGTCCGACACATAGGAGATCCACGTTCCGGCTGGCGACCAGGCCGGCATCTGCGAGCTGAGGAAGTGGCCGGAGCCGCCCATGTCCACCGGCACCCGGGTGGGGAAGCCGCCTTCGGGCGACAGGGTCATGAGCCCGCCGGTCAGCCCCGACTCGAACAGGATCGCCGAGCCGTCCGGCGACCAGGCGGGCGCGCCCCCGACGACGGACTCGATGGACAGGAGCTGGTCGATCGAGAGCGCGCCGCCGTCGCCACCATGCTGCGCCTGAAGCTCGCCCCCGCCGCCGACCGCGGCGCTCAGAGCGAGGAGGATGCCGGGAATCGGCGTCATATGCGGGTCGCGAGCCATGTGTCGTCCTTTCAGCGCGTCGGTACGCGGTCTCCTGCGAGTTCAGCCGCTACGGGGTCTGGCGCCGCGAGGTCGGGCCGGGCGAGGCCGACTCCTCCGACGTTATGCGGCGGAGCGGGTCGCCCTCGAAGCGCCACTCCGACTCGAAGTCCTTCGGCGGCGCCTCGTCGAGCAGGCGCGCGCGCACCATCTCGACCGGCATCCGGCCGCCCCGGAGGATCGCGTCGTGGAAGGCGCGGTTCGTCATCTCCCCCGACTGTACGAGTTGTTCGTGGAGGGACCGGAACTGCAGCCCGCCGATCATGTAAGCGACCTGGTAAAGCGGCGAGTAGGAGCCGTTGAAGCTGCGGCGCACCTCCGCCTCGGCGTTCGCGCGCTCGTGCCCCACCCGGTCGACGAGGAAGTCGATCGCCTCCTGCGGGGTCATACGCTCAAGGTGGAAGGAGAGGGAGAAGATGATCCGGGCCGTGCGATGCATGCGCCAGAACAGCATGCCGATGCGGTCCTCGGGGGTCGTCGGGAAGCCGAGGTCCCAGAGCAGCATCTCCCAGTAGAGCGCCCACCCCTCGCCCCAGAACGGGGTCGAGAACGCACCGCGGTGCGAGTTGAAGCGGCTCGTCATGAACCCCTGCAGGTGGTGTCCGGGGATGAGTTCGTGATGCACGGTCGCGCGGGAGAAGTGTTCGTTGTTCCCCCGCATGCTCATGAGCTTGTACTCGTGCTCCATCCCGTCGGTGGGGAAGGAGACCTGGATCACCTCCCCGCCGAGGAAGAAGGGCGACACCTTCTGGCGCTCCGGGGACATCATCTCGATGCGCCAGATCTCGTCGGCGAGCGGCGGGACGGTGAGGAGGTCGCGCTCGGTGACGAAGGCGAGCGCCTCGTCGGCGAGTTCCCGGATCATCTGCGGCTGGTCGCCGGGGGCGCGGTGCAGCGTCTTCACGTACTCCAGCGCCGCCCGCCAGTCGTCCCCGTAGCCGAGTTCGCGCGAGGCCTCGATCATCCGCGCCTCGCACCAGGCATATTCCCGCTCCGCGATCGCGATGAGCTCCTCGGGCGTGTAGGGGATCATCTCGTGGCGCAGGTCCGCGGCGAGACCCTCCGCCCCGATCGGGTCGCCGACGATGGGTTCGTCCTCGCCCGCCCGGTAGCCGATCACCGACTCGCGCAGGAAGGTCGCGTAACCGTCCAGCGCGGTCTTCGCGCGGGCGTACGGGTCCTCGTTCCACCAGGTGAAGACGGGGTCGTAGCCGGCGTAGTGCTCGTACCAGTCCTCGAGCAGCCGCGTGCGCTCGGCGAGCGCCGTGACCGCCCGGAGCGCGACGATCCGGGACACGTCTTCCCCGCTCTCAAGCCGGGCCTCGACCTCGGCGCGGGCGGCTTCAATCTCGGACGGCAGTTCCGCGAGACGCGCCGCGGCAGCCTCCGACTCCACCGGCTCGCGACGCCGTCGGCGCTCCTCCAGTTCCACGATGAGCGAGGTGAAGGAGATGAACCCGTCCATCTCGGTGGCGAGCCCCGCCTCGCGCGTCAGGAGGTTGAGCCGATAGCGCAGTTCGTTGAGGAGGAGGACGTAGTCCACCCGCCCCTCGAGGGAGAGAGACTCGAAGTCGAGCGCCTCGACCCGCCGCCGCCAGTCCGAGAAGAAGTCGCGGAAGCGCGCGTTGCGCTCGGGGGAGTAGGGGACGTTCCAGCGCCGGCCGAGCGCGGTCCGGTCAGTGCTGTAGCGCTCCACGACCGCCGCGAGTTCGCTCGTCTGCGCGCCGATGAGCGGTGCCAGATCCTGTGCCGCGGCCGGGCGGGCGGGCGCCGTGACGAGCCCGGTGAGGACGAGGATCGGCCCGGCGACGAAAGCGACGAGAGTGCCGCGAGCGCGGCGGGCGACAGTTCGATGCGCGTTCATGGGCCCACCCTCCGCAGGACGAAGTGTCCCGAGACGACGTCCATCCGAAGTTCATTGAAGGAGGCTCCGGCTCCGGCGCCTTCGGAACTCTCTCCGCGGATGAAGCGGTAGCGGGTCCGCCCATCGGCGAACTCGTCGCCGCCCAGCCACGAGAGGGTGGCCGGGCCGCCTCCCGTGTTTACCGTCAGTTGCCCGTCCTCGGCGGCCACTGTCGCGGTGATGCGCTGGCCTCGGGCCGGGCCTTCGTAGCGGCCCGCGTACGGTGCGGGATCGCCCTCGAAGGGCGCCACGGCGGGCTCCGCCGGTTCGCCCAGCACCACGTTCTCGACCTGGCCCGCGATCCCGCCCGACGAGGCGCCTCCGGCCGTGTTGATGAGCACGGCGATGGACAGGTCTTCGGACGGCACGTAGCGGAGGTCGGACACGTAGCCGAAGATCCCGCCGCCGTGCCCGATCCGCGGGGTCCCGTCCCGGTCCGTGACCGCGAGACCCTTCGCGTAGCGCAGGTTCGTGCCGTCGAGCAGGGGCTCCGGCGTGATCATCAGCCGGTAGCTCTCGGGACTCAGGATCTCGCCGCCCCCGCCGTCTCCGTGGAGGGCCTGATTCCAGGCGACGAGATCGCGCACCGTGGAGCAGAGCGATCCCGCGGCGTAGGGCCACTGGTGGTCCAGGTACGGGGCCGGGTGCAGCCCGTCGTCGCGCGGCTCGTACCCCTTCGCGCGGTTGGGCGTGAGTTCGTCCTTGTGGCAGTAGCGGGAGTGTTCCATCCCGGCCGCAGCGAAGAGACGCTCCTCGACGAAGTCCTCGTAGCTCATGCCGCTCGCCGCCTCGATGACGAGTCCGGCGAGGAAGTACGCCGAGTTGTTGTACGTCATCGCCGTGCCGGGCTCGAACTCGAACGGCTCGGCGGCGAAGAGCGTGACGAGCGTGTCCCGCGGCAGGTCGAGGGGAGCGAGTTCGACCCAGAGATGCTCCATCTCGGTGTAGCCCTTGATGCCCGAGGTGTGGTCGAGGAGTCGCCGGACGGTGACGGTACGGTCCCCGATGGGGTAGTCGGGGAGCCACCGCGTGAGCGGGTCGTCGAGGGAGAGCTTCCCTTCCTCCTGCAGGAGGAGAACGGCCGCCGCCGTGAACTGCTTGGTCACGGATCCGACCTCGTAAACGGCGTCCGGCGGCGTGAGCACGCCGAGTTCGAGGTCGGCGTGACCGAACTCCTCGATCAGGAGCGTGTCCGTCCCGCGTACGACCGCGATCGACATGCCGGCAGTCCGACCGGCCTCGATGGGGGCCGTGGCGATGGCGTGGATCGCGTCGATCTGGTCCGGCGCAAGGGAGGCAGGGGAGGCATCGGACGCGGCGGGGTCCGACGCCGCGTCCGGCGCGGCGCAGCCGGCGACCCCGAGCGAGAGGGCCGCGATGAGCGCGATCGCGGCGGCCGGGACCGCGACGCGAAGGCCGCTTCCGGGAAAGCCCGGGCGCACGCGGCACAATCTGCGTGATCTCACGTTGAATCTCCTGCATCTCGGTTGAACCAGACCTATCTTCGGGCGGCGGATCGGATGTGTCGATAGCCCGCGGCTCGGCAAGCAGCCCGCTGCGGGAGGAAGGAATTCGGGGGAACGCGATGGAATCGACGGTAGCACCGGCCTCGGTCTTCACGGAGCGCGAGGCGGCGGCGGAGTCGGCCGACAGCATCCCGTGGTATCTGAGCGCGGTCCTGTTCGCGTCGGCGGCCGTGATCGTGGGCATCACGTGGGACATCTCCTGGCACCGGACCGTCGGGCGGGACACGCTCTTCACGCCCGCGCACCTGCTGGTGTACGCGGGCGGGCTGGCGGCGGGGCTGTCGTGCGGGTGGCTCGCGCTGAAGACGACGTTTTCCGGGACGGATCGGGAAGTCGGGCGTTCCGTGCGGTTGTGGGGGTTCCGGGCGCCGCTCGGGGCCTGGGTGGCGATCTGGGGCGCGATCGCCATGCTCGCGTCCGCGCCGCTCGACGACTGGTGGCACAACGCGTACGGGCTCGACGTCGAGATCCTGAGTCCGCCCCACGTGGTCCTGGCGCTGGGGATCTACGCGATCCAGGTGGGCGCCCTCCTGATGGCGCTGTCATGGCACAACCGCGCCTCGGAGACGGGTCGGCGCAAGCTCGCGTGGGCGTACGTGTTCAGCGCCGCGATGCTGATCCTGTCGCTCTCCGTGCTGCTCATGGAGTACACGTTCCCGAACCAGATGCACGGGGCGACGTTCCACCTCATCATGGCCGCGCTCTTCCCCCTCCTCCTCTTCGCCATCGGCCGCGCCGGGCAGATGCGCTGGCCCGCGACGTGCGCGACGCTGCTCTACACGGGCGTCTCGCTGGCGATGATGTGGGTGCTGCCGCTCTTCCCGGCGGAGCCGATGCTGGCGCCGATCCTGCGCCCGGTCACCCACATGGTGGCACCCGAGTTCCCGCTCCTCCTGTTCGCGCCCGCGATCGTGATCGACCTGCTGCTGCTGCGGCATTCGGCCCCGGGCGAGGCGCCCGAGCGGGCCTCGGCGGACTGGCGGATCGCGGCCGTAGGCGGCGTCGCCTTCGTGGCGATCCTGGGCGCGATCCAGTGGGTGTTCGCCGACTTCATGCTCTCCGACGGGGCGCGGAACTATTTCTTCCAGGGGAACACGTGGGGCTACACGGCTGCGCCCGGGAACTGGGAGAACGTGTTCTGGCACGGAGGCCCGTTCCTCGGGGGCGAGTTCTCGGCCTCGCGCTTCCTGTCCGTGGCGTGGTGGGCGCTGCCGATCGCGTTCGTCTCGGCCCGCTCGGGCCTGTGGCTGGGGAACTGGTGGCTGCGCGTCCGCCGGTGAGACGCGGCCGGGCCGTCCGACCGACGCGCGGAGGGGCCGCCCGGCTGACGCGCGCGGCGGCGTTCGTGGTCGGGCTCTACGTCGTGGCGACGGGGCATGTCGGGAGCAACAACGTGTTCTTCTCCGGCGAGGCGGGTCCCTACCCCGTCTCCGTCGTCATCCGTCCCCCCGAGGTCATCCCGGGGCTGGCGGAGATCTCCGTCCGCGTGTCGGGTGGCGGGGCGGGCCGCGTGACCGTGCGCCCCGTTCGCTGGGACGCGGCCCCGGAAGGCGGTGCGCCACCGCCCGACGAGGCCGTGCCCGTGGCGGGGGACCCCGAACTGTACGCCGCCGAACTGTGGCTCATGACGGTGGGTGCCTACCGGGTGGAGGTCGCGGTGGAGGGAAGCCGCGGGAGCGGCGAGGTCTCGGTGCCGGTGACGTCCGTCATGCTCGGCGTGCGCGACCTCCCGCCGGGGCTCGGGTGGATCCTCGCCGCGCTGGGGCTTCTCCTCGTCGCCGGCGTCGTCTCGATCACGGGGGCCGCGGTGCGCGAGAGCCAGATGCCGGCGGGGGAGACGGCGGGCTCCCGGCAGCGGCGTCACGCCCGGATCGCCATGGCCCTGACTGCCGTTGGGATGGCGGGCCTCCTCTACCTGGGGAACGCGTGGTGGGAGGCGGTCGACCGGGACGTGCGCAGCGGGATCTTCGAACGCCTTGAGGTGGAGGGCGCGATCGTGCGCGACGGCGGGACGGCCGCGCTGGAGATCACGATCACGGATCCCGCCTGGGGGGGCCGGAACTGGAGCCCGCTCGTGCCGGACCACGGCAAGCTGATGCACCTGTTCGTGGTCGGCGCGCCGGGCATGGACGCGTTCGCGCACGTGCACCCCGTCCCCGTGGACTCATCCACCTTCCGCGTCCCGTGGCCGGATCTGCCGCCGGGCGAGTACCGGATCTACGGCGACATCGTCCAGGAGTCCGGCTTCGCGCAGACGGTCGTCGACACGATCACGGTCGACGCGGCCGCGCTGGCGGTTTCGGAGGGAGACGTGGTCCCCGGGGAGGCCGTTGCCGCCCCCGCCGCCCCCGAAGCACAGGACTTGCGGTCAGGGGCGCCGACGAGCCTGTCGCGCGACCCGGACGACTCGGCGTGGACGGGCGTTCCGGTCGCCCTCTCCGGGCCGGGTTCGGAGACACGGCTCGACGACGGTTCGATCCTCGAATGGCAGGGGAACCAGGAACTTCGCGTCGACGAGGAGACGGTCCTCGCATTCAGGCTCTGGGATCCCGACGAGAAGCCGGCCGAACTGGAGCCCTACATGGGGATGCTCAGCCACGCCGCGCTCACGCGGGACGACGGCGCGGTGTTCGTCCACCTGCACCCCGCAGGCACCATCTCGATGGGGTCGCTCTCGGTGCTCGCGCCCGCCGGATCGCCGATGGCGGGTGGCGGGACGGATTCTCCCACCGGCGTCGTCGAGTTTCCGTTCGCGTTCCCGCAGCCCGGCGAGTACACGGTCTGGGTTCAGGTGAAACGCGAGGGCCGCGTCCTGACCGGGGCGTTCCGGGCGACGGTCCTGGAGTGACCGCTGGAGTAAGCGTCGGGTGAGGGAA
The DNA here is from genome assembly GCA_026705295.1 of Candidatus Palauibacter australiensis. Taxonomy (NCBI): domain Bacteria; kingdom Pseudomonadati; phylum Gemmatimonadota; class Gemmatimonadia; order Candidatus Palauibacterales; family Candidatus Palauibacteraceae; genus Candidatus Palauibacter; species Candidatus Palauibacter australiensis. Next base: position 32,355 of record JAPPBA010000146.1, on the reverse strand, counting down.
CGCATCGCGATGTGCTTCAGCGGCGGCAAGGACAGCGCCCTGGCCCTGCACGCGCTCCAGCAGTCCGGCACCTGTCGGGTCGAGTCCCTGATCACGACCGTGACCGACGCCTACGACCGGGTGAGCATGCACGGCGTGCGGCGGGCGCTCGTGCGGGATCAGGCAGCGGCCATCGGCATCCCGCTGGTGGAGGTCGTCGTCCCCCCGCAGTCCTCCAACGAGATCTACGAACGCGCCATGGGCGAGGCCTTCGGTCGACTCCACGAGGACGGCATCCGTCGCGTGGCCTTCGGAGACATCTTCCTGGAGGATCTACGCGAGTATCGCGAACGGCAGCTCGCCGACGCCGGGATGGAATGTCTGTTCCCGATCTGGAAGCAACCTACCGCCGCGCTCGCGCGTTCCTTCATCCGGGATGGGTTCGAGGCCGTTGCGGTGTGCATCAACCCGGCGGTGCTGGACGCCTCCTTCGCGGGCCGCGCCTTCGACGCGTCGTTCATCGCCGATCTTCCGGAGGGGGTAGACCCATGCGGGGAGAACGGAGAGTTCCATACGTTCGTCTGGGACGGCCCGATCCTGCCCCGGCCGATCCCGGTCGTGCGCGGCGAGGTCGTGGAACGGGATGGTTTCGTCTTCTGCGACCTGATCGCGGCGGCAGCGTGACCCACCCGGAGCTTGAGGTGTAGCAGTACGGCGAGCGACGGATGAGTCGGTCCGGAACGTGAGATAGAGAGGGTTCACGGATGTTTAGAGTTTTCGGCCTCATGGTGGGCCTGACGGTTCTCCTGGTGTTCGCCGGCCAGATGCTGTTCGGGCAGCAGGGCGCCGTCCTTTTCCTGGTGCTGTCCGGGGCCATGAACTTCGGGATGTACTGGTTCAGCGACCGGGTGGTCCTGCGCATGTACCGGGCGCAGGTCGTCGACCGGTCGCAGGCGCCGGACCTCTACGACCGGGTAGAGCGTTTGCGGAAGCGGGCGGGCCTGCCGGCGCCCGTCGTGGCTGTCTCGCCGCAGCCGCAGCCGAACGCATTCGCCACGGGCCGTAACCCGGAGCACGCCGTGGTCTGCTTCACTCAGGGGATCCTGCGGGCGCTCCCGCCCCGGGAACTGGACGGCGTGATCGCGCACGAACTCGCCCACATCAAGCACCGGCACATGCTCGTCGGCACGGTGGCGGCCACGATGGCGGGCGCCATCGCCATGATCGCCTCGATCGCCCGCTGGGGCTTCATCTTCGGCGGGGGCCGCGACGACGGCGACAACCCGCTCGGCATGCTCGTCATGGCCATCGTCGCCCCGCTGGCCGCTGTCATCATCCAGATGGCGATCAGCCGCCGCAACGAGTTTCAGGCCGACCGCACCGGGGGCGAGATCACGGGCGACCCCATGGGTCTGGCCGGCGCGCTGAAACGCCTGGAGTCCGGCGCCCGACGTATCCCGATGGACGTGAACCCGGCCGGCGCCTCGCTCGCGATCGTGAACCCCTTCGCCGGACGCCGGCGCGGCCTCACCTCCCTGTTCACCACCCACCCCCCCACCGATGAGCGGGTCGCCGCCCTGCGGGCTCAAGCTACGGATAGACCGTAGGCGATCCGGGCATCCGCGTTGAACGGCGCCAACCGTCCCGGGTCGCGGTCGGGGCTATCCGCTCCAGATGACGATCGCGCCGCAGCGGTCGGCTGGAGCGGTGAACTCGCCGGGCAGGGAGACGGACCTTAGGTAGACCTCGATGGCGGCGACCTCGTGCGGAGCCGCCAAATCGTCCACGCCGCCCCGCTCGAAGTCCCAGGCGCGGCCATCCATGACCAGGGCGCCGTTCAGGTAGACGGACATGTGGGCACATCTCCGCGCCCGTCGCGAGACGGGGCGGCAGGTCTGTCGCGGGCAGAGTTCGCGCAGGCCGTCCACCTCGGTGAGGAGGTCCGTGAGGCGGGTGGGGGCGAGGGCCCGAATCCGCTCCGGTGTGAAGAAGTGTCCGCGGCCGCGCGTCGCGCTCTCCCGCCTGCGCTCATAGAAACCGACCTCCATGAGAAGCGGGTGCCGCCGCTCGGCCACGATCCGCCGCCCCGCCACGGGCGAGACGGAGTCGGGTGCGGGAGGTGGCGCGGGGTCGAGTTCGACGCGGACATCCACCGTCGAACCGGAGTGGACCGGGATCGTGTCCGCGGCGACACCGGCGTCGGGGTGGGATACGACGAGCCGGTAGTCCCCGGGGACCAGGTCCGGGATCGCGAAGAGGCCGTGCTCGTCGCTCGTTGTCGGATACCCGGCCTCCGCGGGCGGGGCACGGTCGCCGGGGGCCGGCGCGGCGTCAGCCGTCGCAAGCCTGATCTCGGCCCCCGGCACGGGTTCGCCTCGCTGGAGATCGAAGACGCGGCCGGCAACATGGCCGTGACGAGCGATGGGGACCACCAGATCCCGCGTCACGGCGGCCGTATCGGCCGTCACGGGGGCGGTCTCGCCCGCCACCGGCGCCAGTTCGCCGCTGAGGCCGGCGAACCTGGCCCAGATGCTCACGTTCATCCGCGGATCGAGGTCGCAGAAGCGGAAGCGGCCATTGTCGTCGGCGGTCGTCTCCTTCTCGCGCCGCCGGCCGCCCGGTTCCGTGATCCAGGCCGTCACGGTCGCGCGGGGCAGGAGAATGCCGGTCAGCGCATCCGTGACCGTCCCCTCCACCACGAGCGGCGTCCGTTCCGTTGTGGGGCCGGGCTCGCAGAGAACGATCCGCCGCTCTTCAAGCTCGGCCGCGGTCAGCCACTGTCGCGTCCAGACGATGACCGTGGGGCAGAACGGATTCTCGCCCGCCGCGCGTATCAGTGGCTCGAGGCCTGGCACCTTGTGCGGCTCGCCGTGGACCTCGACGCCTCCCAGTCGGTGATGGGCGAGCCCGGTCATGAGGCCAACGCGGTCCCGGCGGCCATCGATGATGATCTGTGGAGCGCACCCCAAGACGTTGACCCGGTTCATGGCGAAAATGCGCTCGCTCATGTTTCGCCAGCCGACGATCAGAGGGTCACCCCCGCGGCGGATGTCCTCGGGATCGTAGAATCTGCCGAGGCCATGCGCCCGGCGCTCGTAGAAACCGACCTGCTCCAGGTACGATGGCCTCCACTCGACGTTGACCTCGAGCGGGGCGACTTCGATCGCGGCTGGTTCGATGCGGATCTCCAGCGAGAGCGTGCCGTCGGGCGCCTCGACCTCGGTCGTCCGCGTACCGTAGCCGATGTGCCGGATCTCGAACGTGTGCAAGCCGGCGGGGACGACGAGATGGAACGCTCCGTCCGTGGTGGTGAGCGTCGAGATGCCCAGCGCGGGGATGGAGACGAGCGCCGTCGAGATGGGGGCTCCGGTGCCGGCGTCCAGGAGGCGTCCCGCGATCTCTACCGGCTGCTGCGCCACGGCGCTCCGAGGGAGAGCCAATGCCGCCAGCGCGAGCGCGGCGAGCGCGCCAACGGCCGGGCGACGTGAAACAGTCGGGGTCGGATTCATCTCCTGTGAAGACTCGGTATCCCGGCGCGGGGTCACAGCGCGTGCTTCAGCGGGACTCCCAGGGTAGGCGCTCGGGGTCGGAGAAGAGGACTACGCGGCAGTGCACCATGTCGTCGCCCTGGAAACGCGCGTAGGCCTCGAAGGGGCGGTCCTCGATGACGTAGGGCAGCCAGTGGCGGTCGTCCTCCCACATCCGGTCGTACGGGATATCGTCGACGGACGTCCACATGGGGATCGCTTCGCTGGTCTCGACCGGCTCTCCTTCGAGGGCGTCCGCCCGGAACACGTGGATCAGGATCGACATGCCGCTGAGCACCTCGAACGCCACCTCGCCGACCTTCCGGGGCGCCACGGGCCGCGCGCGCAGTTCCTCCTGAAACTCCCGCATCGCCGCCTCCAGCGTGCTCTCGCCGGGGTCGACCTTGCCTCCGGCCCCGTTCAGCTTGCCGGCGCCGAGTCCGCGCTTCTTGTGGATGAGGAGGATTTCACCTCCCCGCACGATGAAGAGGAGCGTCGCGTGAAGGTCCGGCCGCCAACCCTCCGGGATGGGGCTTTCCATCGCGAGTGGTCGAGGTCGCATTCGTTGTCCTTTCCACGGCGGGACCGCCGCCGCACCGCCTGGAGCGCGCGTCACGGTGCGCGGAGGGCGGCGCGGTCGAAGACGACTTCGCCGTTGAAGACGGTCATCTCGCACGACATGTCGCGCAGTTCGGGCGTCGGGACGGTGAGCGGGTCGCGGTCCCAGATCGCAAGATCCGCGTACTTGCCGGGTTCGATCGTCCCGACTTTCTCCTCCAGGAACATCTGGTGCGCGGCCCAGGTCGTGAACGAGCGCAGCGCCGTCTCGACGTCGACGGACTCGGCGGCGCCGTAAGGATCGCTCCCGTAGACGCCGAGCAGCGGCTGGCGGGCGACGGAGGCCCACACGCCGTAGCGCGCCGGGTAGGGGGTGACGAAGAAGTCGGAGCCGCTCGCCCAGATCATGCCCCGGTCCCGGTAGGAGCGGAACGGGTTCAGCCGCAGGGTTCGCTCCGGCCCGAAGTTCCCGGCGTAGGTGTCGCCGATCCACCACGTGAAGGTGGGGGACGGCTCCGGGTAGCCGGCCTGCCATTCCCGCTGGAGTTCGGCCATCGCGTCCAGGGCCCGGTCCGTGGGGATGTTGGAGTGGATGATGCCGTGCCGGAGTCCGCGGGTGGGGGTGGCCTCGAGCGCTTCGATGAAGCCGTCGACGGTCCAGTCGATCGCGCGGTCGCCGATGGAGTGGATCGAGACGTGGAGCCCGGCGTCGTGATAGGCCCGGAAGCGGCGGCGCAGTTCGTCGGGGTCCATCGTCGGATAGCCGCGGTTGCCCGCGTCGGTCTCCGTGCGGTCCCGGTTCCAGTCCTGGTACAGCCACGCGGTGCGGGCGCCGCCGCTGCCGTCGCTGTACAGCTTGACGCCGCCGGGGATGAGCCGGTCATCCCCCGTCGACTCCCAGGGCCGAGTGAAGGTCGCGAGGCTGTCGGCGTAGGCGCGGACCTCGTCCAGCGTCCCGTCGCGGCCGGACCACAGGACGAAGATGCGGACCGTGAGGTCGCCATCGGCCAGCACATCGCGGTAGGCCTCCCACCCGCGGCGGCCGATTCCCGGCTCCTTGCCGCCCGTCATGCACTCGGCGTTGAAGGCGTCGGCGAGCGCGCGGATCCCTTCGCGCTGCTCCCCGGGTCCGAGCGGCGGGATGAGCCGGGTCACGAGCCCCATGGCGGATTCCTTCAGGACGCCGGTCGGCTGCCCGGCGGCATCGCGGTCGATCGTGCCGCCGGGCGGATCGGGGGTGTCCGCCGTGATGCCGGCCATGTCGAGGGCGAGGGAGTTGGCCACGCCGTAGTGGCCCATGGTGTGCGCCAGCCACACGGGCTGCCCCGCGGCGACGGCGTCGAGGTCGGAGGCGTAGATGTAGCGCAACTCCTCGAGCTTCCCCTCGTCCCAACCGCCGCCGCGCACCCACTCGCCCTCGAACAGCCGGCCGGCCCGCTCCGCGACCAGGCCCTGTACGTCCGCGATGTTCTCCACGTTCGGATAGCTGAGGTCGAGGCGGTACAGGCGGTTCGCGCCGCCGTTCGCGAAGTGGACGTGCGCGTCCATGAGCCCCGGCGTCATCGCGCGCCCGGCGAGGTCGATGCGGCGGGTCTCCGGGCCCGCGAGCGCCTCGACCGCCACCGTAGACCCGACAGCGATCACGCGTTCGCCCCGAACCGCGACGGCTTCGGCGACGCGGCTCTCCGCGTCGAGCGTGATCACGAGTCCGTCCACGAGGATCAGGTCGGCCGGGTCGGCCGACGGCGACTGTCCGCACGCGGCAAGCACGATGCCCGCCAACACGACGCCAAGTGGGTTCGATCGGGCCATCATTGGGCTCTATTGGGCTCTACAGTAGGGACGAAGCGACGGCTGCATGGCGAAGAGTGCGCCGAGCAGCAGAAGCGGCATCGACCATGCCGTCGCGGCGACGGGCCCGAACGCGTCCGCGAACCCGCCCACGACGGGAATCGCCAGCGTCCCCACCGCCCACGCCAGCCCCATGACGATGCCCGAACTCACGGCCGTCCCCGAGGGCAGGATCTCCTGCGCCACGACGACGATCGGAGGCAGCAGCGCCATGTTCAGGAAGCCCGCGCACACGGCCATCACGATCGCGGCGGGGCTCGCCGGCGCCAGCGTGAACGCGAGGATGTGCGTGGGCACCGCGAGCACGCTGATCGCAGCCAGGAGGTGCTGCCGGTTGAGCCGGTCGGTGAGGAAGCCGGAGGCGAGCGTCCCCAGGCCCTGGGCGCCCAGATAAATGCTCAGCACCACGGCGCCCGCCGTCTCGCTCTCGCCCGCGCGGTGGGCGATGATCGGGATGAAGGTGAGGACCGCCTTCTGCGCGAAGGATCCGACGACGGAGATCCCGAACACGAGACCGAGCGGCCCCTTGAGTTTGCGGAGCACCTCCATTGGGGGAGGCGGCGGAGTCCCCGTCCCCACCCGGGTCCGACCCTTCGCACCGAACCAGAGGGCGGTCCCGAGCAGGACTCCCGGAATCATCGCGACCCAGAGACCGGCGAGGCCCAACCAGCCCACGATGGCGACGGCGCTGATCGGCCCCAGGGCGAAGCCCACCGCCCCCCCGAAGGAGAAGACGGACATGCGCACTCCGCTTCCCCGGCCGTCCCCGGCGCGCGCGACGAGCGACGCCCCCGGTGGGTGAAAGGCGGCCGATCCCAGTCCCCCCACGGTGAGGAGGAGGAGGAGGACGAAGTAGCTGGGCGCCATCCCCAGCAGCGAGATGAACACACCCCCCACGATCGGCCCGGCGGCGAGGAAGGCGCGCCTCCCGAACCGGTCGGCGAGGTAGCCGAAGGCCGGTTGCGGGAGCGCGGTCGAGATGGAGAGCACGGTCGACAGCGTCGCGGCCAGCGTGATCGAGAGACCGAGGTTGTCCATGATCCGCGGCAGCAGCGGCGGCAGGAACGCGGTATACGCATCGATCGTCGTGTGCGAGACGACGATGAGCGCCACGACCGCCGCGGGGCGCATCGACGTGCGTCCCGTGAGGCCGGACGGGGGATTGGCGAGCGTCGCGCTCGGTTCGTGCAGTGTCGAACTCCGATCCGGTTCGGATGGCAGCCGCGTGATGACGGCTCACAGTAACAGGATCGACTCCGTCGTGGAGAACCCCGCGCGCATCGTATGTTGACCGGTCGACCGCGATTCGGGCGGCTCGAAGGCGACACGTACCGAGCGAGAGGTGCCATCGATGGTTCGGAGAAGAAAGATGCGGCGCAGATGGATGCTTCTCACCCTCGGATTGGGCGGCGCGGCCGTGACCCTTACCGGGTGCGAGGGACTCGTGTTGGACTTCGTCGATCTCGTCGATGAGAACGCGACCTACGTGATCGAGGGCGGACGGTGGCTCGACGTGCATGCCGGGACGCTCGTCGAGAACGACGGAATCACGATCCGCGACGGAAGGATCATCTCGATCGGCGAGTCGCCGGATACCGCCGGCGTCACGATCACGATCAACCTCGAGCGGGAGGCGACGATCCTCCCGGGGTTCTTCGACCTTCACGCCCATTACGCCGTGGACCTGTTCGGCGATGGCCGCGTCGATGAGACGGCCGCCTATCCCGAACTCTTCCTCGCCAACGGCGTGACGACGACCTTCCCGGCCGGCGAGCTGAACCCGATGCGCATGCGAGAGCTGCGGCTCGCCATCGGGCGCGGCGAGCGCAGGGGTCCCCGGCTCCTCAACTCCGGCCCCTACTTCGGCTCGTGGCGCCGGGGCTGGGACGACGACGCCATGACGCCCGACTCGATCCGTCACGAGGTGGATCACTGGGCGTCGCTTGGCGCGGCCGGCTTCAAGGCCAAGGGGATCCGGCCCGATCACCTCGCCGTGCTCATCGAACAGGCGCACGAGCACGGACTCACGGTGACCGGCCATCTCGATTCCGGGTTTGGGAACACGGTGAATCCCCGCGACGCGATCCTCATGGGCATCGACCGCGTCGAGCACTTCCTGGGCGGCGACATGATGCCGGCCGACCGCACGGCCTACGCCTCGCTGCAGGAGTTCGACGACTTCGAGGGAGACGCGCTCCGCGACATCATCGACCTCTACGTCGACCGCGGCGTGTACTTCGACCCCACGCTCTCCATTTACGGGTACTGGGGACCGCACGACCCGGAGATGACGGAGTACTGGACGGACGAACACCGCTTCCTGACGCCGTACATGCGGGAGATCGTCGAGGCGCGGCCGCCCCGCCCCGTGAACGAGTCGTTCGCGAAGATGTCGCCGATCAAGCGCCGCACGCTGAAGGCGTTCTACGACGGCGGCGGACGCGACCTGATCACGCTCGGCACGGATCACCCGAGCTGGGGAGACTATTGGTCGCCGTTCGCCGTTCACCGCGAACTCCTCGCGTTCGCGCGCGCCGGGGTCCCGCCCGCGGACGTGTTCCGCATCGCGACGATCAACGGCGCGCGAGCGATGGGCGTGGACGACGAACTCGGCAGCATCGAGGAAGGCAAGCTCGCGGATCTCGTGATCGTGAGAGGGAACCCGCTGGAGGATGTCCGGGTTGCCCGCGACGTCTGGTTCGTCTTCGCGCGGGGACGCCCCCATTCGCCCGACGAACTGCTCGCGCTGGCCGAAGGCAGGATCGGCCCGGCGGATGCTTCCGAAGAATCCGCCTGGAGACCCGGTCGCTGAGCGGCGCCGCCACGGCGGATGCCTTGCTCCGACAGCTAATCGGACCCGAGCTTGCGTGGACGAGAGAGAAGACGACGAGATACGCGGCACACCCGAGGCGAGGTCTGACATGATGAGCGAGCGAAACGCGATTCCACGACGACAGGTGCTGATCCGGGGCGGGGCGGCGGCCGCCGGTCTCGCGGTCCTGCCGACGGACATCTTCCGCGGCTGGCTCGCCGGATTCGATCAGGAGGCGGTGATCCCGTGGGTTCAGCGCCCGCACCCGGGGCTCACGGAGCGGATGAACATCCTGAACTGGGAAGAGCTGGATTCCTGGATCACGCCGGTCAGCCAGATGTTCCGCGTGGGGCACTACGGATTGCCGGTGATCGCGGAGAGCGACTGGAGCCTCGAGATCGGGGGACTTGTCGACCGGCCGCGCACCTTCGATCTCGCCGAACTCAGGGAGCGACCCCGTCAGGAGGTCGTGTTCACGCTGGAGTGCTCCGGGAACCGCGGCCGTCCCTCGTTCATCGGCGGCGTGCACAACGCGCGCTGGGCGGGGGCCCGGCTCGCCGATGTCCTCGCGGAAGCCGGCGTCCAGGAGGCGGGGATCGAGGTCGTGTTCTTCGGCGCGGACGAGGGCGAGGAGGAGATCCGGGGCAACACGGTGACGCAGAACTTCGCGCGCAGCCTGTCGCTCGAGGACGCGATGGACCCCGGCATCATCCTTGCGTACGAGGTGAACGGCGAGCCGCTGCCGAACGCGCACGGCTTCCCGCTGCGCGTCATCGCCCCCGGCTGGTACGGGATCGCGAACGTGAAGTGGCTGACGCGGATCGAACTCCGCGACCGGCGCTTCATGGGCAAGTTCATGGCCCGCGACTACGTGACGCTCCGGGCGGAGGAGCGCGACGGCGAGACCGTGTGGACGGAGACCTCGGTGGGGCGGGTGAACATCAACTCCGTCCCCGCGAAGGTCACGCGCAGCGGTGACGCGCACGCGATCCACGGGGCGGCGTGGGGCGCCGACATTGCCGCCGTCGAGGTCCGCGTGGACGAGGGGCCGTGGGAGGCGGCGACGCTGGGCGAAGGCCAGGGCGACCCGCACACGTGGACGTTCTGGCGCAAGGACTGGAACGCCTCTCCGGGGCGGCATGCGATCGTCTCGAGGGCGATCGACGCGGACGGCAACGTACAGCCGGCGGCGGACGACCCGCTGCTCGTGAACAAGCGGACGTACTGGGAGAGCAACGGCCAGCTCACCCGGGACATCGTGATCGACTGACAGCCCCTTCCCCCCCGGCCCGCGAGCGGCGGTAGCGGCTCAGCGACCGCTTCGGCGGTGGCGGCTCAGCGACCGCTTCGGACGCGCCGGCGTAGTCGGCGCAGGAGCCACGCGTACGCCACCGCGTTCAGCGCGAGCACGGACAGGCCGAGCCAGACCTGGATCTCCCGGGTCAGCGCGCCGGGGTAGATCACCGGCAACAGGTAGTGCTCGATGAACCCCCCGGAGTAGCCCGCCTGGCCGCTCGCGACCCGCAGATCGTTCTCCAGCGGCGTGAGCGGGCAGATCCAGCCGGCGAACTCGATCAACGCCCCCCACGCGAAGCACGGGATGTGCGCCCACGCCAGACGCGGCCAGCGGACCGCGGCGAACCCGCCGGCGACGACGAAGGCGATGAAGAGGAAGTGGACGACGAGGACGAGATCCGCGAGCACCCGGTACAGCAAGGCGATCCGGCGCGCGTCAGGAACTCGGCCGGCGCCGGCTCATCCCACCTGCACGGCGTGCGGGAGCGGGACGTTCAGCAGGTAGCCCTTGTCGTTCATCAGGGGCTCGTCCGGCTGCGTATTCCCCGCCGCATCCGTGGCGCGCGTGGCCAGCGTGTGCGCCCCGGGGGTCGCGTCCCACTCGAACTCGAAGCGTTGCCAGGCCAGGGGCAGCACCGGATCCACGATCTCGGCCTCCAGCCAGGTCGCTCCGCCGTCCGGACTCCATTCGACGGCGGACACCGGTCCCGCCGGGGCGTGCGCGAACCCGTGCAGGACGTGGGATCCCGGCTCCAGCCGCGCGGGCCGCGGAAGGGCCAGCGCGCTCTTCACGACGAGTTCCGTGATCACCGGGCCCTGGGCGGGCGCGTAGTCCGCCTCCGGCCACTGGTCGCCGATGAGGACGTAGGACGACGTGTTGTTGCGGTTCCACACCCGCTCGGTGGAGAGCTGAACGGACCCGAGCCACTTGATGCTGCTGGACCCTGACCAGCCGGGAACGACGGACCGCGCGGGAAAGCCGTGATCGGCGGGGAGCGGCTCGCCGTTCATGCGCAGGGCGATGATCGTGTCGGGGTCCCGCGCCTTGGCGAGCGGCATGGCGCGCTCGAAGCCGGAGCCGTCCAGCCCGACGAGGTTTATGTCAACCGTTTCCGGCCGCACGCCGGCCAGGTCGAGCACCGTGGCGAGCGACGGACCCGACCACTCCGCGCACCCCACGGCTCCCGTCGTCCACTGGCCGCCGCTCGCGCGCGTGCCTGTGAGTTCCGGGTACAGGCCGCGCCAGTTTCCGGCGCACTCCAGGTAGGCGGTGATCGTGTGCTGCGGCAGCGATTCGAGGGTGGACAGGTCGAGCCGCAACTCGGTCTCGGCGCCGTCTCCCTCTACTCGAAGCGAGTAGTCCGCAGGGTCGATCGTCGGAGTGGGTGAGTGGTTTCGGACGAAGAACAGTTCGTTCGGCGTGATGAACCCGTCGATGAGCTCAAGCCGCGTCTCCAGGTTCGTGACGCGCTGGATGAAGGGCGATGGGTCCTTCACCCACCTCGGCGGCTGCTCCCGCTCCTCTCCGGGGGCGGCCGCCGCGGCCGCGTCCGCCGACGACCCGGCGTCTCCCGCGCGGTCGCAGGCGGCGAGCCAGGCTGCGGCGGGTCCCACGCTGGCGGCACGAACGAAATCTCGACGGGTGAAGAGGGCGGTCTCGATTGTGCGCTTCATCGGCGACACCTCGCAGTCATGGCGCTTGGCATATCGGCCCGGTTTGGCAAGTTTGGATGCATGCGACCGAGGAGCAACGCACCCGGGATGCGCCGGCGTCCCGGGATCACCGACGGCCTCCACCGGAAGCGCCACGCGATTCCGGTGTTGCTCTCCGCTACGCTCGCGATAGCCGGGGCCGCGTGCAATCCCGGACCGGATGCCGGGTCCGCCGCGGCCTTCCCGGTCGTGGAAGCCATGATCGGCGATGTGCAGGCGGCGATCCGCGATGGGACGACGACCTGTCGCGAGGTCGTGGAGCGGCATCTCGCCCGGATCGCGGCGTACGAGGACGCGATCAATGCGATCACCGTGCTCAACCCGCTGGCTCTCGAGCGCGCGGACCGGCTCGACGCGGCGCTGGCCGCCGGCGAGACGACGGGACCGCTGTTCTGCGTCCCGATGCTGGTCAAGGACAACTTCGACACGCACGACATGGTCACGACCGGAGGGTCCATCGCCCTCGCGGACAACCTGCCGCCCGACGACGCCTTCATGGTGCGGCAGATCCGCGAGGCCGGCGCGATCGTGATCGCCAAGACGAACATGGCGGAATGGGCGTTCAGTCCGCGCCAGTCCGTCAGTTCCTCCTTCGACACGACGCGCAACGCCTACGCGCTCGACCGCGTCCCGGCCGGATCCAGCGGCGGAACGGCCTCCGGCGTCGCCGCATCGTTCGGCGTCATCGGGCTGGGGAGCGACACCGGCAACTCGATCCGCGGACCCAGCTCCCACCTCGCCCTGGTCGGGATCCGTTCGACCATCGGCCTCACGAGCCGCGACGGGGTCATCCCCCTCTCCTTTGACCGCGATATCGCGGGTCCGATGGGCCGGACCGTTGAGGATGTCGCACGCGTATTCAACGTCGTGGCCGGCTACGATCCCGCGGATCCGTACACGGAAGCGGGGCGTGGCCGCGAGGAAGAGGACTACACGGCCTTCCTGGACGCCGACGGGGCGCGCGGGGCGAGGATCGGCGTCCTGCGCGCGCTGGCGGATCCCGAGGAGACCGACGGGGAGATTCTCGCGCTCTTCGACGCGGCCATCGACGATCTGCGGGCGCTCGGAGCGGAGGTGATCGACCCCTTCGACTTCGACGTCGCCGCGGAGCTGGGACGAGAGGGGATGTTCTGCCGCCGCTTCCGCTATGACATGTGGGTCTACCTGCAATCGCTGGGCCCGGCGGCGCCAATGACCGACGTCCTCGAGGTATTGGAGGACGGACGGTACTCGGATTATGCGCAGGCTTCGCTGCGGCGGAACGAGGGGGCGCCGCTCGACGCACACCCGTCCGACTGGGACGAACCCTGTCCGGACTACGCGGAGAACGACGGCCGGCAGGCCTACCTGGCCAACCTCGTCGCGGCAATGGATGACGGCGGCCTGGATGCGGTAGTTTATCCCTCCTGGCTCTGCGTGCCCGCCCATATCGACAGGGGGGACGAGGAGTACTGCGGCGACAACAGCCAGCGCGTGGCTCCCGCCACCGGAATGCCGGCGATCACGGTCCCGATGGGGTTCATGTACGATAGACTCCCGGCGGGACTTCAGATTCTCGCGCGCCCGTACGACGAGGGGCGTCTCTTTCGGCTCGCGTACGGATACGAGCAGGCGACACGACACCGCCGTCCCCCGGACGGCTTCCCGGAGATCCGATGATCGAACCAATAGCCAAGGGCAAGTCCATGTTCAGAACACTCGGAACGAGCGCCGTCGCGGCGCTCGCGATCGCGTGGCCGTCAGCCGCGGCCGCGCAGGAAGGAGCCATCGGCGGGACCGTTACCGACGAGAACGGCCTCGCCCTGCCCACCGTGAGCGTGACGGCGACCGGACCGGCGCTCGGCGGCGAGACGCGCACGGCGCTCAGCTCCGAGGAGGGGGTCTACGCCGTGACGGGACTCCCGGCGGGGAGCTATTCGCTGCGGTTCGTCTATCCCGGTTTCACGATCGAGACGCGGACGGGCGTCGAGGTGACGGCGGGTGAACGGATCGTGGTCGACGTGGAACTCGTCTCCCTGCGGACCGTAACGCTCGCGGAACTGACGGCGGTGGTGACGGGCACGAACTTCGAGGCGCCCCCCATCAACCTTCCGTATGCGGTCGATGTCACGAGCCGCGAAACGCTGCAGGAAGAGGGCTCGCCGCTGGTGGTCGATTTCTTCAAGCGGCTCGGGGCGAACCACGGTTCCCTCGGGGAACGCAACAGCTGGTATAACCGCAGCGGGGCGCTCATTCCCGAGAGCGTGGCCAGCGTCAACCTGCGGGGCCTCGGGGCTTCGCGAACGCTGGTGCTGCTGAACGGACGGAGGCAGGTGTACACACCGTCGCGGCTGCCTGGCGGGCGGTTCGTGGATGTGAACGCCTTCCCGTCAATCGCGCTGGACCGCATCGAAGTGCTGAAGGAGGGAGCCTCCGCGATCTACGGCTCCGACGCGGTGGCCGGCGTGGCGAACTTCGTCACGCGGCGGGACTTCGAAGGGTTCGAGGTCACCGCGGCGCACGATTACTTCAGCGGGGCCGGAGACTCGAACGCAGCCGCGATCTGGGGTGGCAATCTGGGCGGATCCACCAACGTGGTCCTCTCCGCCGAGTGGGCGGCGCGGCGGGAACTCATGCCGCAGGAGCGTGACTGGGGGCTGCGGCCCTACCCGGGACCCGGCGGGGGCGGCTGGTCCTACTACGGGAACCCGGGCGCCTTCCTCATGCCGAGCTTGACCGGGAACGAGACTCCCGGCGAGTTCGTGAGCACGCTCATCAATTCGCAGTTCGGCGCCAACCCGAGCCTGTTCGTCGACCCGGAGTGCGAGAACTTCGGCGGCGTGGACGAAGGCGTCACCTGCCGCTTCCGCTACCAGCCGTACGACAACCTGGTCGATGCCCAGACCCACGTGCGGGCCTTCGGCGAACTCAATACCGAACTGGGCACGGGCACAACGCTTCATCTCGAGGGCCTGTGGGCCGAGGCCACGATCCCCAACTGGCGCACGACGCCCTCGTTCCCTCCGATTTCGCTGTACGACGGTAACCAGATCGTGCCGTCGGCGAACCCGGGCCGCCAGGCGTTCTGCGCCGCCAATGCGGCCCACGCCGGATTCGCTTCGGCCGCCGACTGCCTTGAAAACGACTGGTACTTCTACGGCCGACTGGTGGGGAACAGCGGCCCCGGACGCACGCTGCACCGATCGTCCCGCACCCAGAGGATCGCGGCCTCGCTGGACCGGTACTTCGAGGCGACCGACGGCCATCTCGACATCTCGGTCAGCTACTCGCGGGCGACGGGCAACGTGAACCAGCCCGCCGAGTACGCCTACCGAAAACACCTCGCCTTCCGAGGTTTCGGGGGCCCGAACTGCGGCGTCGACGTCGTCGTGGACCCGACATCGCCCTCCGGCATGTCGCTCGGCCCCACGGGCGGCGCCGTGGCCGGGCAGGGCGACTGCATGTTCTACAACCCGTTCAGTAACGCGATCCAGCGCGCCGAGCAGCCGGGGACGCGTTACACCGGCACCGACAACCCGGGCTACGTGGCCGGCGGGGCCAACTCCGCCGAACTCATCGACTGGATCAACGAGGAAGTCGATCTCTTCAACACCGCCGACCTGTTCGTCGCGGAGGCCACGTTCACGGGTCAGTTCACGGAGGCGCTCGGTTACGCGCTCGGATACCAGTTCCGCCGTTTCGACGTGACGGGGAGCCCGAACGATCCCGGCAACCAGGCGATCAACCCCTGCCAGGTGCCCGGGGACCGGACCTGCCTCGAGCAGGCGGGGCCGTTCACCTTCACGACCGGGTTTTTCCCCTATGAAGACGGGCAGACCGTGCACCGCATCTACGGCGAGATCCCGCTCAGCTTCGGGGACCGGCTCGATGTGCAGGTGGCCGCGAACTACGAATTCCACGATGTCGCGAGCAGCTTCGACCCGAAGCTGTCGCTTCGGCTGAAACTGAGCGAATCGGCCGACCACCAACTGTCCCTGCGTGGGTCGCTTCAGTCCACCTTCCGCGTGCCGTCGGTGGACGACGTGAACACGGATCAGATCACGGCGCTCGAGTACGTGCAGGAAGTCGACGTCTACAAGGCGGTGGACACGTTCGGAAACACCGACCTTGCGCCGGAACGGGCCCTGACCGGTAACGCCGGGCTCATCTTCTTCCACTTCCCGAGCCGCCTGCAGGCGACGTTCGACTACTGGACGTACGACTTCAGGGACGTGATCAACGTGATTCCCCACTCGAGCATCACGCGCCTCTATCACGAGGGCGGGGCGAGCCGGGCCGCCGTGCAGGAGTTCGTCAAGTGCCCGGACGGGTGGAACACGGGGACATGCGACTCGGCCCTCATCGAGCGCATCCGCATCGACCTGATCAACTGGCCGGGCATGCAGACCTCGGGCTTCGACTGGAGCCTGTACACCCGCCGCACGCTCGGCAACGGCGAGCTTTCCGTCGGCATCGACGGCACCTACACGCGCACCTACGACATCAAGGCGCTCCAGCTCAACAATGTGGAACTGGTGGGCGCGACGGAGGGCGCCGGCAAGCTCAACCGCTTCAATCCGCTCGCCTGGCCGCTGCCGCAGTGGAAGTGGTCGGCATCGGTCGGATACCATCGCGAGCGGTACTCGGCCATCGCGAACATCAACTACATCTCCTCCTACGAGGACGACCTCAACGCGGGGGATCCGACGTACGCGCACCGCGTCGTCGACGCCTTCGGCACCTTCGATGCGACGCTGATGATGAGGCTGACGGACAGCATCGATGCCTTCGTGACGGGCTTCAACCTGTTCGATTCGGCACCGCCGCTCGTCAATCAGGAGGGATCGTACGACGGCCTCACGCACGACCCGAAGGGACGGCGCATCAAGGCCGGGATGACCTACACGATCAACTAGCAAGAGCGCGGCCCCGGCCATGACGGCGGGGCCGCGCGGGCTACTCGCGCGGGGGTTCGGCGGGGCGCGCGACCATGATCCCGTCCTGCGAGTCGATGGAGAGGATCCGCTCCGCGAGCGGACGTTCCGAGATTTCCACGGACCTGCCGACCAGGGGGGCGTGGAGGAGGTGAAGCGCCCCGTCGCGCCACACGGCGAATCCGGTGTGGGCGACGTCCAGCCCCTCGACGGTCGACGTAGCCGCGATCACGTCGCCGTTGCGGATCCGGCCCGCCACCCGCGCGATCCGGTCCTGCGGCACGTATTCCCGGCCGGGTCCTTCGTCGAGCCGCGCCTCCGTGGCCGCGATGTCCCGGAGCACGCCGGGCTCGGCGAGTTGCCGATACGCTTCCGGGTGCCGGGACATGAAGTTCACCGGCTCCGGATCGAGGGCGGGATCCAGTTCCCCGGTCGTGATGCGCACGATCCCCCGGGCTTCGTTGTCCGCGAGCCACTCCGAGAAGTAGTGGAGACGGCTCGGGTATCCGTCGAGCCGGCCCCCGCGGTATCGGAGCGCCGTCAGATGGGCTTCGTAGCCGGCCTGCGCGCCGGGGGGGTCCGCAAGGGCCTCGACGCCCTGCTCCCGGACGAACCGCGTCAGGGCGAGGACGGTCTCGACGAGGGTCACGCAGTCGAGTTCGCGGAAGTTGATGACGAGGCGCTCGGGTCCGGAGACCTCGAGCGTGCCGGGCTCGTACGTCGTCCCGACGAAGGTCTCGGCCAGCTGCACGATGGCGTCGCCCAGGTCCATCTCCGCGAGCCCGCGCTCCGCGGCCAAGCGCACTTTCTCCTCGAAGATCGCCCAATCCTCCGGAGCCCAGGCGGATCTGCCCGCAGGTGCGGACGATGCCGTGCCGACGCCCGTCGTCTCGTCAACCACGGTCGAGGTGGAGGGCTGGGCCTGCGACCAGGCGAGCGCCGCGATGACGGCGACGGTCGCAAGGATACAGGCGACGACCTTCGCCAGCGTGAAGACGCTGCGCCATCTCATGTCGAACCGAGGTTCAGGACCACGCGTTCCTCCCCTTTCCGTACTATATGCGTCTACTATATGCGTCGCCGGGGAAGGTCGGCTATCTTGGCGGCTTCCACACTGGAGTCCGCTCCCTCTGCCGAGAGTTGTCGATGAGGATGTCCCACTTGTCCGGCGTCGCCTTCGTTTCGACCGCCATCGTCCTTTGCTCCTCCCTCTCCGCGTCCGGAGCGGCCGGCCAGACCCCGGCCCCGACGGATCCGATTCCGCCGGACCCGGCGGTCATCACCGGGACCCTGGACAACGGCCTGCGCTACTTCGTGCGCGAGAACGACCAGCCGGAGAACCGGGCGGAGCTGCGCCTCGTCGTGAACGCGGGCTCCATCCTCGAGGACGAGGACCAGCTCGGGCTGGCGCATTTCGTCGAGCACATGGCGTTCAACGGCACGGAAAACTTCGAGAAGCAGGCGCTCGTCGACTATCTGGAGTCGATCGGGATGCAGTTCGGCCCCGACGTCAACGCGTATACGAGCTTCGATGAGACGGTCTACATGCTCCAGGTGCCGATGGACGACCCGGAGGTGCTGGCCACCGCGTTCCGGATCCTCGAGGACTGGGCCCAGGGCGTGCGCTTCGACCCGGAGGAGGTCGACAAGGAGCGCGGCGTCGTGATCGAGGAATGGCGCGGGCGGCGAGGCGCCCAGGCGCGGATGCAGGACCAGCAGTTCCCGGTCATGTTCGAGGGGTCGCTCTACGCGGAGCGTCTCCCGATCGGGAAGACGGAGATTCTGGAGACCGCGCCCGTCGAGCGGCTGCGCAGCTTCTACGAGGACTGGTACCGGCCGGACCTGATGGCGATCATCGCCGTCGGCGACTTCGATGGTCGGGAGATCGAGTCGACGATCCGGGAGCAGTTCGCCGGGCTGACCTCGCCCGAGGAGCCCCGTCCGCGGGTCTACGCCGACATCCCCGTCGACCACCCGCCCCGCGTCGCAATCGCGACGGACACGGAAGCCATGCAGAGCCAGGTCGGCGTGCTGTACAAGCAGCCGCCGGCCCCGCGCGGCACCGTCGCCGACTTTCGCCGCGGCCTCGTCGAAGGCCTGTACTCGGGCATGCTGAACGCCCGCCTCGATGAACTCCGGCTGCAGGCCGACGCGCCGTTCCTGGTCGGGTTCACGGGGCAGGGCCAGTTCGCGCGGGGGGTCGACGCCTACCAGCTCGTGGCGCTGGTCGGGGATGGCGGAATCGAGCGCGGCCTCGAGGCGCTGCTCACGGAGGCGGAGCGCGTCGTGCGGCACGGCTTCACGGAGACGGAACTGGAGCGGCAGAAGACGGACCTGAGACGTGCCTATGAGCGGCGGCTCGCGGAGCGAGAGAACCAGGAGTCGATCGTGCTCGCGAACCGCTACCTGCAGGCGTTCCTTCAGGGAAGTCCGTACCCTTCGATCGAGACGCAGATGGCGCTCGTGGACGCCCTGCTGCCCGGGGTCACGCTCGCCGAGACCAACGCCGTCGCCCAGGCGTGGCTGGCGGAGGAAGGGCGCATCATCCTGGTCAACGCGCCCGAGAAGGAAGGTCTCGAGACCCCTGCGGAGGCGGACCTGGTCGGCGTCTTCGCGTCGGTGTCGGGCGCGGAGATCGAAGCGTACGAGGACGCGGCGGCCGATGCTCCTCTCCTTCCCGTCGTCCCCGAGGGCGCGCCGGTCGTGGCCGAGGAGACGCTCGACGAGGTGGGCGTCTCCATCTGGACTCTGGAGAACGGCGTGCGCGTCGTCCTCAAGCCCACCGACTTCAAGGACGACGAGATTCTCTTCTCCGCGACGAGCCCCGGGGGCACATCGCTGCTTCCCGACGATCTGATGCGGAAGACGTCGTTCGCCCTCAACGTCATCGCCCAATCGGGAGTCGGGGAGTTCGATCAGACCGAACTTGGGAAGAAGCTCACCGGCAAGGCCGTTCGGGTCTCGCCGTTGCTGGGGTCGCTTTCGGAAGGGATCGGAGGGTCGTCGTCCCCGCAGGATGTCGAGACGGCGTTTCAACTCATCTACTTGTACTTCTCGGCGCCCCGCAGGGATGAGACGATGTTCGAGGCGCTCAAGGCACAGCAGACGGCAGTGCTCGCGAACGTCGGGGCTAATCCCAACTTCGTGTTTTCCGACACCGTTTCGGCCATCATGTCCCAGGGACATCCGCGGGTCCAGCGGGTGAGCCAGCTCATGGATGACCTCCTGCAGGCCGACCTCGACGCGGGCTACGAGATCTTCCGGGAGCGCTTCGCGGACGCCAGCGACTTCACCTTCTACTTCACGGGCGCCTTCGACCTCGCGATGATGCGTCCCCTCGTGGAGCGGTATCTCGGTGCGCTCCCCAATCTGGGGCGGGTGGAGAACTGGGTGGATCACGGCATCGACCCGCCCGCGGGCGTGATCGAGACGGTTGTGTACAAGGGGCTGGAGCCGCAGAGCCGCACGCAGATCATCTTCGCCGGAGACGCCCAGTACTCGCGCGAAGAGGCGGGTGCCATCTACGCCATGGCGGAGGTTCTCCAGATCCGGCTGCGTGAGTTGCTGCGCGAAGACCTGGGCGGGACCTACAGCGTGGGCGTGAACGGCCGGCTCACGTACCGGCCCGACGAGGAATACAGCGTGACCATCGGGTTCGGGTCCGCTCCCGAGCGCGCCGAGGAACTCTCCTCCGTGGTCTTTGAGGAGATCGAGCGGCTCAGGACCGAGGGGCCGGACGCGGAGACCGTGGGGAAGGTCCGCGAGACGCAGCGGCGGGGGCTGGAGACGAGCCTGCGCGAGAACCGGTACTGGCTGAACCAGTTGGCGAGTTTCGAGCGCGGAGGCTGGGATCTGAACGAGATCCCGAGCTTCGAGGGGATCGAAAGCTGGACCGCGGAGCAGGTGCGGGAGGCCGCCGTCCGTTACCTCCGCACAGACCAGTACGCCCGGTTCGTGCTGCTCCCGGAGCAGAAGGTCCCCTAGTGTCGCGGTGTCGCGTGGAGACGCCGCGGCCGGCGGCTGATCGGATGAGCGCCGCCGCGCACGCGCGCAGAGAGCGCGTGCCCGTCCGGGTCATGCCGGACCACGACAGCATCGCCGCCGAGGTCGCCGGCCGGATCGCGGCGCTCCTGCGTGGGAGGGCCGAGAACGGGCGCCCTGCCGTTCTCGGCCTCGCGACCGGCGCCACGCCCGTCGGCGTCTATCGGGAACTCATCCGCCTGCATCGGCACGAAGGACTCGACTTCTCCAATGCGGTCGCCTTCAACCTCGATGAGTACTTCCCGATGCGGCCGGGCAGCCTCCACAGCTATCACCGCTACATGCGGGAGCACCTGTTCGACCACGTGAACATCGCTCCGGAGCACTGTCACATCCCCCGCGGTGATGTGCCGGAAGCGGAGGTCGAGGCGCACTGCGTCGAGTACGAACGCCGCATCCGGAAGGCGGGCGGGATCGACTTCCAGATCCTCGGGATCGGGCGCAGCGGTCACATCGGCTTCAACGAACCGGGGTCGGAGCGCGACTCGCGGACCCGGCGGCTTTACCTGGACACCGTCACCCGCGGCGATGCCGCGTCGGATTTCTTCGGCGAGGAGAACGTGCCGCCACAGGCGATCACCATGGGCGTGGCCACGATTCTCGAAGCGCGGGAGGTCGTGCTGCTCGCCACGGGAGAACACAAGGCGGGGATCGTGCGTCGAGCCGTCGAAGGGGAGATCCACGCGGACGTCGCCGCGACCTTTCTCCAGCAACACGCCGCCGCGACGGTTTATCTTGATCCGGCCGCCGCTTCCGATCTCACCCGCGTCCGCACGCCGTGGCTCGTGGGCGATGTCGAGTGGACGGCGGAGCGCGAGACCGCGGCCGTCATCTGGTTGAGCGAACGCACCGACAAGTCGATCCTTCACC
The DNA here is from genome assembly GCA_026705295.1 of Candidatus Palauibacter australiensis. Lineage (NCBI taxonomy): Bacteria > Pseudomonadati > Gemmatimonadota > Gemmatimonadia > Candidatus Palauibacterales > Candidatus Palauibacteraceae > Candidatus Palauibacter > Candidatus Palauibacter australiensis. The sequence continues at coordinate 10,795 of JAPPBA010000146.1, read as the reverse complement.
TCGCGACCGACGACTACCGCGCGAACCACCTCGCCCCGCTCACCTCCCGCCACGGGTCGGCCGGGCCGATCAACGGACAGGTCTTCAACGCGCTCATCTCCAGGATCCGCGGGAAGAGCAGACTGCCGCGCGACCAGGACATCATCGTCTTCTCGCCTCACCCGGACGACGATGTGATCTCGATGGGCGGACTGCTGCGCAAGCTGGTCGAGAACGGCAACCGCATCACGGTGGCGTATCAGACATCCGGGAACATCGCCGTCTTCGACCACGAGGTGCGTCGTTACCTCGACTTCCTGCGGCGCGCGGCAGGCATCATCGACCTCGGCGACGCCGCGAACCTCGAGGGAGTGCTGCGGTCTCTCGAGGATCGGCTCGCCGGTAAAGAGCCGGGGGACATCGATCCCGACGTGGTTCAGCAGCTCAAGCGGATCATCCGCGAGACGGAGGCCACGGCCGCGATCGAATCGCTGGGGCTCTCCGCCGACCGCGCCCGCTTTCTGAACCAGCCGTTCTATCAGACGGGAGCGGTGAGAAAGAACCCGATCACGTCGGAGGACGTAGAGATCGTCGCGCGGCTGCTGGAGGAGGTGCGACCGACCATCGTGTTCGCCGCCGGGGACCTGTCCGATCCGCACGGCACGCACCGCATGTGCCTCGAGACGGTCGAGGCGGCGCTCGCCGGTTACCACGGCGACCCGCCGTGGCTCTGGCTCTATCGCGGCGCGTGGCAGGAGTGGGACCTGGACGAAGCGACGGTCCTCGTGCCGCTCTCCGAACGCGAACTGCACGGCAAGGTCCAGGCGATCTTCCGACACGAGTCGCAAAAGGACTCGGCCCCCTTCCCGGGACCGGACCCGCGCGAGTTCTGGCAGCGCGTCGTCGAGCGAAACCGGGATACCGCCGACCGGCTGGCCGCCCTCGGGCTGCCGGCGTACTACGCCATGGAGGCGTACGTGACACTGCGGGATGGGCGGCGTGTCGAGGGTCCGGAGATCTCCACCTCCTCGCTCGCGGACGCGGATGCATAAACCCGTGACGTACCCGGTCGGACGGCGCGGCGCGACTGGCTGACATGGGCGGGTTCTTCGGGACGGAACGGGTGCCGTTCGATCTCTTCGGCCCGGTCCATCTTGCGACGATCGGCGCCCTGGCGGCGGTCGGCATCTGGCTGATTCGCGCCGGTCTGGCGGCCGATGAGCGGGGTCGTCGCCGCCTCCGCCTGGCGCTGGGTCTCACGATTCTCGTCCTCCTCCTTTCGAGACACTTCTGGAAGGCCGCGATGGGGCTGTGGACGGTGCAGAACGACATACCGCTGCACCTCTGCGCCATCATGGCGTGGATCACCGTCTTCGGGCTGTGGACCCGGCATCCGTGGGCTCTCCGTCTCATGTACTTCCTTGGAGTGGCGGGGGCGGTGCAGGCCCTCCTGACCCCGGATGCCGAGTTCGGTGCCGTACACTTCACCTTCTTCGAGTCGGCGGGGTCGCACGCGACCGTCGTCGTCGCCGGCGCGTGGGCGGTGGTCGTGGAGGGCTACCGGCCGACGGCGCGCGACCCGTGGCTGGCCCTCGGACTGCTCAACCTGTACGCGGCCGTCGTCTTTCCGATAAACCGGCTTCTCGGGTCGAACTATCTCTACCTGATCGAGAAACCGGCCGGACCCACGGTCCTCGATTTCTTTCCCGGCTGGCCATGGTACATTCTGCTGATCGAACCCGTGGCCGTCGGGCTCTTCCTGGCGCTGCGGCTTCCCTTCCGGAACCCGGCCGCCGATTGACGGTATCCAGGTTTCTCCCTGTACCAACAACCCCAATGGAGGATGGACGGCATGCCGGAATGTCCTGTATGCGGCGCGGAACCGATGATCTCCGACGACCCCGTCGAGGGCGAGTTGCTCGAATGCGAGGAGTGCGGCGTCGAACTTGAGATCCTCGCGCTCGACCCCGTCACTCTCGGTGAGGCGCCGGACGCCGAGGAGGACTGGGGCGAATGAGAGTCGGCTTTCTTCATTCCCTCATCCGAAAGGACGAGAAGCTGCTGATCGCCGAGTTGCGCGAGCTCAGCGATGTGGAACTGGTGTTTCTGGACGACCGCAAGCTCGCGTTCGACTTCCGGACGGTCCCGGACGTCGACGTCGTTCTCGAGCGCTGCATCAACCACTCGCGAGCGATGCACGCGTTGCGGCTGTTCGAGGGGAGCGGGCTCGATTGCGTCAATCGCTACGAGGTGTCGCGCCGCTGCGGGGACAAGATCCTCACCGCGGCGTCGCTTCGGGAATGCGGGGTGCCGCAGCCCGAAGCCAGGGTCGCGTTCACCGAGGTCTCCGCGCTCGAAGCGATTGAGGAACTGGGCTATCCCGTCGTCCTGAAACCCGCGGTCGGCTCATGGGGCCGCCTGCTGTCAAGGATCAACGACCGGCACGCGGCGGAGACGGTCCTCGAACACAAGGCGATCCTGGGCAGCTATCATCACTCGATCTTCTTCGTGCAGAAGTATGTGGAGAAGGGTGGGCGCGACATCCGCGCGTTCGTCGTGGGGGAGGACTGCGTGGCGGCCATCTACCGGTCCTCCGAGCACTGGATCACGAATACGGCGCGCGGCGGAACCGCCTCGAACTGTCCCGTGACGAGCGAGATCGGGGAGCTGTCCCTGCGCGCGGCGGAGGCCGTGGGCGGGGGTGTGGTGGCCGTGGACCTGTTCGAGAGCGACGCCGGACTGCTCGTGAACGAAGTGAACTACACGATGGAATTCAGGAACAGCATCGAGGCGACCGGCGTGAACATTCCGGAGCGGATCGTGTCGTACGTCGTCTCGCCGGACCGGGCGGCGGACCCATGATCCGCGCGTCGATCGCGGGCGGCTCGGGCTACGCCGGCGGGGAACTGTTGAGGCTCCTGCTCGGCCATCCCGATGTCGAGGTGCGGCAGATCACGTCGGAGCGCTTTGCGGGACGGTTCGCGCAGCGGGTCCACCCCAACCTGCGGGGCGTCACGCGGCTGCGCTTCTGCGCGCTCGACGAGCTGTCGGAGTGCGACGTGCTCTTCATCTGTCTGCCGCACGGGGAGTCGTCCCGCCGCATCGACGAGTTTCGGGCCCGGGCTGGGCGGATCGTCGACCTGGGGGCCGATTTCCGGCTCCCGGACGGCGAGGACTATGAGCGCTTCTACGGCCGGCCGCATCCCCGGCCGGAACTCCTGGGGTCCTTCGTGTACGGGATCGCGGAAGTGAACCGCGAGGCGCTTGCGGCCGCGGACCTGGTCGCGTGTGCCGGCTGCAACGCGACGGCCTCCATCCTCGGGCTCCTGCCGCTGTACCGGGAAGGGGTCGCGGATTCGGCGGTGATCGAAGTGAAGGTGGGCTCGAGCGAGGCCGGCAACCGCGCCAGCGAGGGCAGCCACCACCCGGAGCGCAGCGGCGCGATGCGGTCGTATCGGCCGACCGGCCACCGCCACGCGGCCGAGATCCGGACGGTCCTCGGCGGCGAGGTGCATTTCTCCGCCACCGCGGTCGAGATGGTGCGGGGCGTCCTCGCCACCTGCCATGTATTCCTGAACCGGGAGCTTGACGAGAAGGCGCTGTGGAAGATCTACCGGAGCGCCTACGCCGACGAACCGTTCGTGCGCATCGTCAAGGAGCGGAGCGGCATCCACCGCTATCCCGACCCCAACCTCCTGGCGGGCGCGAACTACTGCGACGTGGGGTTCGAGCGCGATCCGCTCTCGAACCGCGTCGTGGTCCTGAGCGCGATCGACAACCTCATGAAGGGGGCGGCGGGACAGGCGGTGCAGGCGCTCAACGTGATGCACGGGTTGGCGGAGTCGCGGGGGCTCGAGTTCCCCGGGCTGCACCCGGCCTGACGGCGACGCGCGGAGCCGACTCGTGTGTCGCATCCTGTGCGTCCGGAGCGATGATCCCTTCGACATGGCGCCGCACCTCGCCGCCTTCGCGCAGATCGCCCGCGAGAGCCGCGAGTATCAGGGCGACGGGTGGGGGTGCGCCTGGATCGATGCGGACGGGTGGCGTGTCTACCGCGCCATCTCGCCGGTGTGGGCGGACGCCGCGGCGCCGTCCGGACGCACGACGCTGCTGCTCGCCCACGCGAGGAGCGCGTATCGCGGGGAAGGGATACGGGTCGAGAACAACATGCCGTTCTTCGACGGGGAGCGCGTCTTCATCTTCAACGGGGAGCTGCACGGCGTACGGATCAAGGAGCGGGGGCGGATCGGCGCGGAGAAGGTGTTCAACTTCGTCAAGCGATTCGGCGGCGGGGATGGCAACGTAGACATGGGTCGTGCGCTGGAGCGGGGACTCGACGCCATCCGGAAGCGCACCCGTTACGTGCGGGCGATGAACCTGATCGTCGCCGACGCGGCGCGGCGGGTCCACTTCGCGACCCGGTTCAGCGAGGATCCGGACTACTTCCGGCTGCACGCCGCCCGCCGGGACGGCGTGCGGATCCTGTGCTCGGCGCCCTATCCGGATTCCTGTCCGGCGTCGGACGGGCGGTGGGCGTGGACGCCGGTCGCGAACGGCGCCATCGGGACGTTCTGACCGATGCCGGGACCGACACCCGAACCGATGCCGGGCGAGTCCGGCGGGCTGCTCATCGTCAAGATCGGCGGCGGCGAATCGATCAATCTGGACGGGATTGCCCGCGACCTGGCGGGCCTGTCCGGTCCGTTCGTCATCGTGCACGGCGCGAACGCGCTGCGCGATTCGCTGGCCCGGAGGCTCGGGGTCGAAAAACGCGTCCTCACGTCGATGTCCGGACACGAGAGCGTGCAGTCCGACCGCGACCTGATCGACGTGATGCTCATGGCCTACGCCGGCGTGCGGAACAAGCGCATCGTGGAACTGCTGCAGGGTCACGGCGTGAACGCGGTTGGGCTCACGGGGCTCGACGGCGGGCTCGTGCGCGGCCGCCGCAACAGGGGTATCCGGGTGAGAGAGTGCGGCAAGACGCTGATCAAGCGGGACCTGTCAGGGAAACCGGCGGAAGTGAACCGCAAGCTGATGGGGTTGCTCCTCGCCGGCGGCTTCACTCCGGTCGTCACCGTGCCCCTCATCGACGAACACAACGTGGCGATCAACTCGGAGAACGATGACGTCGTGACCCTGCTCAGCGCCGAACTGGGCGCGGATTGCGTGATCCAGTTGATCGAGGCGCCCGGTTTCCTCGAAGATCCGGACGATCCGGCGTCCGTCGTCGCACGGCTCTCGGGCGCCCAACTGGCGCGTCGCGAGAGCGAAGCGCGCGGGCGCATGAAGCGGAAGCTGCTCGCCCTGCGCCGAGTCATTGAAGCCGGCACGACGCGGGTCGTGATCGCGGATGGGCGCATCGAACGGCCGGTCGCGGAGGCGCTGGCCGGACGGGGCACGGTGATCGGATGATCGGATGAACGCGCGCGAACTGGAACGGGCGTACGCCCTCGAGGTCTTCCCCAAGCGGGACCTCACCATCGTGCGGGGCGAAGGCGCGTGCGTGTGGGACGACGAGGGTCGCCGCTACATCGATTGCGTGGGCGGAATCGGCGTGGCGAGCATCGGCCACGCCAACCCGGCGGTCGCCGAGGCGGTGGCGGCGCAGGCGCGCGTGCTCGTGTCCTGTCCGGGGATCTTCTACAACGATGTCCGGGCGCGGTTGCTGGCCGAACTCGTTTCCATCGCGCCGGCCGGGCTCACGGGCGCCTTCCTCTGCAACTCCGGGGCGGAGGCGGTGGAGGCCGCGATCAAGTTCGCGCGGCTCGCGACGGGACGGACGGAGGTCGTGTCCGCGATGCGCGGCTTCCACGGGCGAACGCTCGGAGCGCTGAGCGCAACGCACAAGAAGGAGTACCGGGAGCCGTTCGGGCCGCTCGTGCCGGGGTTCTCGTTCGTGCCCTTCAACCACGTCGAGAAGCTGCGCGCGGCCGTGGGCGAGGACACGGCCGCGGTGATCGTCGAGCCGGTGCAGGGAGAGGGAGGGGTGCGGCCGGCCAGCCCGGACTATCTGCCGGCGGCGCGCCGCATCTGCGACGAGGCCGGTGCGGTGCTGGTGTTCGACGAGATCCAGACGGGCTTCTGCCGCACCGGTCGCATGTTCGCCTGCGAACGCTACGGCGTTGCGCCGGACGTCCTCTGCCTCGCCAAGGCGATCGCGGGCGGCGTGCCGCTGGGGGCGGTCCTCGCGCAGGAACGGCTGCAGCCGCCGCCCGGCCGGCACGGCACGACCTTCGGCGGCAACCCGCTCGCCTGCGCCGCCGCCCTGGCCGCGATCCGGTTCATGCGGGACGAGCGGCTCGACGAGCGGGCCGAGGCGCTGGGCGCCCGCTTCAGCGAGCGCTTCGCCCGACACCGGCTGGCCCGCGTGCGCGCCGTGCGGCAGGTCGGCCTCATGATCGGCGTCGAACTCCGCGAGCGCTGCCGCCCCTACCTCGAACCCCTCGCGGAGCGCGGCGTCCTCGCCCTCCCGGCCGGCACCACGGTCATCCGGCTGCTGCCGCCCCTCGTGATCACCGAAGCCCAGATCGACGAAGTGGCGGACACGCTGACGGAGGTACTGGCCGACTGACGCTCCGGGCCGACTCCCCTATCCGGCCGGTGTCAAGCGGACGGTCGCCGGGACGCGCCCCTCTCCCTCGGCGAACTCGATCTCGATGACACCGGCGCCGCGATCCGAGACGAGGGCGGCGCCCCGCATGACGGCAGGCACCACCAGGGTGCCGAAGACCGCGACCTCATAGGTGCGACCCGCCGTCCCCTCCACCGAGAGACTCCATGCATCCGCCTCGGCGCTGAAGTCCAGAATCCGCAGGCCGCTGCTCGTCTGTCCGGCTTCGAGGTCGATGCGGGGCGGGGCGACGGCCAGTCCGCCTTCCCACGCCACGACGATCTCCGCCCGGTTCCCCGCCGGTGCCGCGGCCCCGACGGTCACTTCGACGCTTCCGTCGGACGATAACTCCGTGGTGGCCCCGTTCACTCGCACCGTCATGTTGCGCGCCCCCGCCGGCACGTCGGGCACGAACTCGAAGGTCAGGGGGGGTCCGGAGGTCGTCAGCGTCGTGCGCCGCCCTCCGCCCGCCGCCGTCCAGCGTTGCAGGATTTCGATGTCGGTCGTCGTCTCCCCGGCACGGAGCCGCCTCACCGCCACCTGCGGCCAGTCCGGCGGGAGTTGCGGGGCGAGTCGAGCCCTGCCGCGCGGAGCATCGGGCTCCCAGCCGATGACGCCGCGCAGTAACGGTGTCACCAGGGCCGAAGTCGCGAAGAACTGGTGCGGGACGGTCTGGTCGAGCGGCTGGTAGAACGTTCCGGACAGCAACTCCGGATGGCGTCCCAGGCTCCAGTCGAAGGTCATCTGCTTCACCGCGTCCACGAGGTGGAAGCCCGCCCATGGACGCCGGTACCGGTACTGGGCCCACGACACGTACCCCGTCACGAAGGGCCACACCGTACCCATGTTGTACTGGAGCGGGTGATACAGTTCGCTCTCCGTCGAGAGCATGTGGGCGCCCCAGTCCGACGAGATCCGGTCGCTCGCGAGCCGGGCGAGGGTCGATCGCCCGCGCGCCTCGTCGAACAGGCCGAACGCGGCCGCCGTAGCGGGCCACACGGTCAGGTTGTCGTTGGTGCCGCCATCGGCGAGGATCCCGAAAGCGTGGTGCCCCGGCTCCTCGAGCCAGTAGGCGTCATTCAGGGTCGCCCGCGCGCGCGGCGCGAGTTCTCGGGCCCGACTCGCGATTTCGGCATCACCCATGCGCTCCGCCAGCGCCGCGGTCCCCTCGAGGGCCGCGGTCCAAACCCCTGCCAGGTAGACGTCCTGGTGGAGCGCCGCCCCGAGGCCCCCAACCTCGACCGCGGCCAGTCCGCCCACCGTGTTTTCGATGATTCCGTCGCCGTCGGTCTCGGCGCTGAGGCACCATTCCCACGCGCGCCGGTAGGCCGGCCACAGCTCCCGCAGCAGTTCGTCGTCCCCGCTCGCCCGCCAGTACTCGTACAGCGCGACCATCCAGTAGGGCGTGGTGTCCGCGTGGTAGTAGGCGTACGGATACACGTCGAACCACGGGATGCGCGCGGCCGCCTGGGAGATTTCGTGCGTGATCTTGCCGTCCTCGCGCTGGTATCTCGCGAGAAAGGCGAGTTCCTCCGCCACCAGTTCCCACTGCCCGAGCGCCTCCATGGCGAACATGGTCTGCGCCGCGTCGCCGCCGAAGAACCAGCCGAAGCCGGGACGCGTCCCGTTGCGCGACAGGCCCCAGCCCGCGACGAACCCGCACCCGAGGTCGGGATTGCAGACGCGCTGCTCCTCCAGGTTGATCTTCGCCCACTCCAGGGCGAGGTCGAGCCGTGGATCGGGCGACTCGATGGAGACGGTGGAGGCGAGCACCGAGTCGGCCCACGCCCGTTTCGCGCTGTACAGCGAGCGGGCCTCGGTGATCAGCCGATCGTAGCTGGCAAAGACCTCCTCGCGCGGCGCCGTTCCACCCGCCACCGCGATGGGGATGAACTCCCGGCGCGCGCGGTCCGGGTCCACGGGGATCACCATGGAGCGCGGCGCCTCGCCCAGTTGATGAGCCGGGTGTTCCACGGAGTTCGCGGCCCACGGCGACCCGACGACGGCGTTCGTCTCCTGCAGGCTCTCGGACAGCACGAAGGCGCGTCGATCCGCGTCCCAGTAGGCGTACTGCCCCCCGAGCGAACCCGGCCACATGTAGTTCAGCACGGGCTCGAACTCGGCGACGATCTCGAGCGGTTCGGGGCTGTCCACCTCGAGCAGCACCAGGAGACCGGGGAGTTCGGCGGGCGCGAGGATGTGCTGGCGCACCTGGAAGGCCGCGTGGCTGTAGACGATCGTCGTGAGTTCGGGCCGGACGTGCACCGTGCGCGCGACGGCGCTGCCGGGGATCGGCGCTCCGTAGGTTGGGGTCGAGAAGCCGAGCCGGAACCGGTTCCCGACCTTGAGGGGATGGACCCAGAGTTCCGCTTCGCCCGTCTCGACGCCGAGCCACGCGGATCGAGGGCCGGTTACGCCCAGGTACTCGCCGGGGCGTACGGGTCCCGTCAGTTCGATGGGCGAGGACTCGATCTTGAAGCGCGGCACCCCGGCCGCGGTCTGGCCGGAACCGTTCGCCGGCAGGCCGACGGCCATCGCGGTGAAGAGCATGAGAAGCGAGACGCGCGGCGCAGAATCCAGAGTCATCGCCATAGTTTAGTTGACGCGTGGGCCGGACCGAAACCAAGTTCGCGCGCATGGTAACGTATAGCGATGCGCTGCCGCCGTTTCCCGAAGGGTGGTATTTCATCGGAGACCGCGCCTCCATCGAGCGCGCGAAGCTCGTCGAGAAGACGTGGATGGGCGAGGAGATCGTCGCCTGGGCCGACGACGAGGGCCGCATCTGCGTGGCGGACGCCTTCTGTCCGCACCTCGGCTCGCACATGGGACCGAGCACCGGCGGCCTGGTACGCGACGGCTGTCTCGTCTGTCCCTTCCACGGGTTCGAGTTCGACACGACCGGCCAGTGCGTGGCCACGCCCAATGCCCCGCCCCCGAAGGCCGCGCGGTTGAAGCTCTACGAGACCCGGGAGATCCTCGGCATGATCTTCGCCTGGTGGGGAAGCGGCGGCCGAGCGCCTCAGTGGCACCTGCCGGACGAACCTCCCGTCGGCGCCGAGTGGACCGGGTTGCGCTCGACGACCCTCCGGTTCCGGGGCCACCCCCAGGAAACCACGGAAAACTCGGTGGACGTGGAACACCTGGAGTACACGCACGGGTACCACGACGTGGAGCCGACCGACTTTTCGGTCGACGGAGCCTACCTGAAGAGCTGTTTCGACTTCAAGGCGGTTCGCCGGACCCTGGGTCTGGTGGACATTCACTCCGAAGTCTCGGTCATCACGCACGTCCACGGACTCGGCTACTCCTTCGTCGAGATTCACGAGAAGTCGGTCGGCATAAGGTCGCGCATGTGGGTGCTCACGACGCCCGTCGACGGCGAATTCGTCGAGTTGACGATGGTCAATCAGGTTCGGGAGATCCGGAAACCGGGGCGGTTCATATCGGGTTTGGGCTTCCTGCCCGTGCCGCTGCGCCACCGGCTGCTGAATTTCTTCATCCTCCGCGAGGAGAGGCGGTTCGTCCTGCAGGACATCGTGATATGGGACAGGAAGCGCTACCGGTCTCCCCCCCGGCTGTGCCGCACGGACGGCCCCATCGGGAAATACCGCCGACACTGCCGACAGTTCTATCCGGACACGGCGATGGCGCCTCGAAACCCGGACCGCAACGTCGATTAGCAGCCCGTGGCTGCTAGCAGTCCGCGGCTGCTAGCAGTCCGCGGCCGCTAGGGTTTGCGGGCCAGGAAACAGTACAGAGGCGTGAAGATGCCTGTCTTGCCGCCCGCGACGTAAGCCTCCGCGGTTCGATCGAGGAGTCGAACCACCTCCGCCGAGCCGTGCGGAAAGAGCCGAAGCACCTCGGCCAACTTCGAGCCCGCGATGAACGCCTTGCGGCCCCACGGAAGCCTGAGGACCGCGGTCCCCAGCATCCCGTGGCGACTCTCCATGGGTTGATACCAGGGCGTGGAAGGTCCTTCCCGGACCTCCCGGTCGCTCCCCTCGATGACCTGGAATCCCGCCCCTTCGAGAGCGCGATTCACTTCCCCGAACGTGGCGATGTCGTGCAGCGCAATACCGCGCCTGAGTTCCCGCTTGATGGTCCGGTGCCGGCCGTCCCGCGGATCGAACCGGTCCGTCAGGCACATTTCCTGACCCCAGAACAGGGCGCCCGGCTTCAGCACGCGGAATATCTCCGCGAAAG